>CAJGDU010000046.1 GCA_904502175.1 Clostridiaceae bacterium | reverse complement strand
TTCCTTCGGACGGCCCGCCCGCAGTCCGGGCAGACCCGCTCCCCTTTGTTCAGCGGTTTTCCGCAGCAGGGACAGGTCTTCGGGAACAGGAGGTCAGTCCATGCCATAGTCTGCCTCCAGGAAATGCCGCAGCGCGGAGTAACGGCGGATCTTGCGGTCGTTGCGCACCATCTCCTCGATGGTGGCCTGTTTGCCGATGGTGATCATCTTGGACCGGGCCCGGGTGACCGCCGTGTAGAAGAGATTGCGGTAACAGAGCATGGGCGGCACATCGACCACCGGCAGGATGACGGCTTCGAACTCGGAGCCCTGGCTCTTGTGGACCGTGACGGCATAGGCCAGTTCCAGGTCCTTGAGGTTCAGAGCGGGATAGACGGCTTTCCGGCCGTCGAAGTCCACTTCCACGACCCCTTTCTGCTTGTCCACCGCGGTGAGGATGCCGACGTCTCCGTTGAAGATGCCGCTCCCCTCTTCGGTGCCTCTGGTCCAGAGGACGTTGTAGTCGTTTTTGATCTGCATGACCTTGTCTCCCTCCCGGAAGACCCTGGTCTGCAGCTTGATCTCGTTTTTGCCTTTAGCAGGCGGGTTGACCGCCTCCTGAAGGACGCGGTTGAGGTTGACCGTACCCGCGTCTCCTTTCCGGGAGGGGCACAGCACCTGGATGTCCCGGACCGGGTCGTAGCCGTAGGCTTTGGGGAGCCGGGTCCGGTAGAGGCCGACGATGTCCCGGACGGTGCGTCCGGCATCCTGCCGTTCCATGTGGAAAAAGTCGTTGTCCTTCGTGTCCAGCACCGGCATATCGCCCGCGACGACGCGGTGGGCATTGGTGACGATGAGGCTCTCCATGGCCTGCCGGAACACCTCGTCCAGCTTGACTGTGGGCAGGAGCCCCGAGTCGATGAGGTCGTGGAGGACATTGCCCGCCCCGACCGGGGGCAGCTGGTCGGAGTCGCCGACCATGATGAGCCGGCAGTTCAGCGGCAGGGCGTCCATGAGGGCGGCGAACAGCACCACGTCCACCATGGACAGCTCGTCCACGATGACGGCGTCCGCCTCGATGGGGTTGCGGGCATGACGGGCAAACCGCATCTGCTCGTTGCCGGTGCGCTCCGCCTCCAGAAGGCGGTGGATGGTCTTCGCCTCTTTGCCGGTGATCTCCGACATGCGCTGGGCGGCGCGGCCCGTGGGAGCCGTCAGGACGACATGGAGGCCGTCTGCCTCCAGAAGGCGCAGGATGGCGTCGACGGTGGTCGTCTTGCCGGTGCCGGGGCCGCCGGTCAGGATGAGGATGCCCTTCTCGATGGCCGTGACGATGGCCTCGCGCTGCCGGCCCTCATAATGGATACCGGTCTCGCGCTCGACCCGCTCGATGTCTTTGTCCAGCGTGGGCCGGCCCGCCGGCGGGAAGCGCACCATCATCTTGATGCGCTGGGCGCTGTCGTATTCGGCGTCAAAGATATAAGGCAGGAAGACGAACTCCCGGCCGTCTATTTTCGCGACCCGGAGGAGGTGTTCCTCGCAGAGGTCGTCGATGGCGATGTCGATGGTGTCGTTGTTGGTGGACAGAAGGTCTGCCGCCGGCCGGAGGAGTTTCTCGCGTGGCAGGCAGGTGTGTCCGTTGTTCAGGTTGTGGTTCACGACGTGGAGGATGCCCGCCCTGATGCGGAAGCCGGGGTCCGGCTGTTCCCGGAACGTGGACGCCAGCGCGTCGACCCGCTCGAAGGACATGCCGATGTCCGAAAGACAGAGGATGTACGGGTTTTTGGAGATCATCTGCACGACGTCGTCGCCGAACACCTTGTAGGCGTTGATGGACTCCGACGGGGACAGGCCGAGGGTCTCCAGGGCCATCATCATTTCCCGCACGGCGTACTGTTCTTTGAAGGCGACGGCGATCTGCTCCGCTTTTTTCAGAGAGATGCCGCGTATTTTGGCGAGGCGCTCCGGATGGTTGCCGAGGACGTCGAAGGTCTCTTCCCCGAAGGCCTCGATGATCTTCACCGCGGTGGAGGGGCCGATGCCCTTGACGGAGCCGCTGGCCAGATACTTCAGCATTTGGGCCACGGTCCCGGGCATGCGCCGTTCACAGAACTCCGCCCGAAACTGCCGGCCGAAGGTGGAATGGCTGTCCCAGTGGCCGGACAGGCGCAGTTCCTCGCCCGCCGAGATCTCCGGCAGGACGCCGACGACGGTGATGAGCTCCCCGTCCTCTGTCGAGATGTCCAGCACAGTAAAACCGGTGTCCTCTCTGCGGAATACCAGTTCCTCCGCGATGCCTTCCAGCACCTCGAGTTCGGTCTCTGCCAACGTCCTCACCTCCCGGCAGAAAAAGGGCAGGCAGGTGTCTGCCTGCTGCCCATTTTTTGAAAAATAGTGTGACCTGGCGTGTAAGCCGAGTTCTGTCATCTAAAGCGACCATCTATCTAGGCCGGCCATTGCTGACCGGCTCCAGCCACCCTTCTGCGTCACAGGCCGAGCAGGCCTCGCAAGTCGGTGTTGCTCCGGATAGGGTTTACATAGCCATGATGTCTCCACCATGCTGGTGAGCTCTTACCTCGCCGTTCCATCCTTACCCATGAAATGGGCGGTTTATTTCTGTTGCACTTTCCCTGGGGTCACCCCCGGCGGCCGTTAGCCGTTATCCTGCTCTGCGGGGCTCGGACTTTCCTCTCGTGCCAAAAGCACCAGCGGCCGCTCGACCAGGTCACGCGTATATTTTAATAAATATTAAGAAAAAGTCAAACCCAAGGAAAGAAGAAGGAAATTCTTTTATTTTTAGGTTGAAACCGGCATGCAAACCATGTACAATGCTGAAAAACGTGAAAGGAGGCATTCCATGCCGGACGTTTATTTCAATAAAAATCCGAAGCGGTCTTCCGGACAGCGGAAAGAACCGCCCAGAGAATATGAAGATATCTACAGCGACAGCCGCGGGAGAGTCTCTTACGACGATTACGACGATTACAGTCAGTATGACGACTACGATGAGCGGCGCTGGAAGAAAGCCCATCGCCAGACGAAAAAACAGGCCAGAAAACAGCAGAAGGCCGATCGCCCCCGGAGAAAACGGGGCTGCGGATGCGGTTCCGGGCTCACCTCTCTCCTGCTCGTCCTGGTCATCCTGTACCTCGCCGTGTCCACGGTCTTCCTCGCGCGGATGGACTACGAACCCGGCCAGCACCGGGGCAACCAGTACGTTTCGAGCCTCAGCCTGAAGAAGAGCCCCTTCGTCACGAACATCCTGCTCCTCGGCGTCGACAACCGGGCCGGTGAAAAGAACATCCAGCGGGCCGACACCATGATGCTCATCTCCATCGACCGGCTCAGCCGGAAAGTCAAGTTCACGTCCTTCCTGCGGGACAGCTATGTGGAGATCCCCGGCCACGGCATGAACAAGCTCAATGCCGCCAGCGCCCTCGGAGGCATCCAGCTGACCATCGACACCATCGAGTACAACTACAAGATCAACATCAACAAATACATGGAAGTCGACTTCACTGCCTTCACCGGCATCATCGATGCCCTCGGCGGCATCGAGGTCCCGGTCACCGCCAGAGAAGCCGCCTACCTCAATTCCACCTGGTACAAGTGGTCCCTCACCGGCAACCGCATCTACTTCGAGTCCGGAGACGCGGTCCACATGGACGGCGAGCACGCCCTCATGTTCTCCCGCATCCGGAAACTGGACTCCGACGTCCAGCGGACCCGCCGCCAGCGCCTCGTGGTCAACGCCATCAAGGAAAAGGCCACCAAGGGGTCCCCGATGGAACTGGCAAAAATGGCCTGGAACATCCTGCCCTATCTGCGCACCGACATCGGCGGCATGAAGACCACGAACCTCGCCATCGGCACCCTTCTGTTCTACCGGCACTTCGACATCCTCCAGACCACAGCGCCCCGGGGCGATACCTGGACGGACCGCAGCATCCCCTCCGTGGGCTCGGTCGTCTACTTCGACATCAATGAAAACGCCAACATCCTGAAGGACTACATCTATCGGGACGAGTACAACGAGAACTACGTTTCCACCGGACTGTAAGGCTGGCGACTCCTTTACAATTTAAGGGAAATCTGCTAGTATTGAAATGTTGACAAACTATGAAGTTAGCTTACGTCAGGAGTGATATCAATGACCAGGAAATCCGTCTCCGGCGGCTGGAAGGCCGTCGTCCTCATCCTCTTCTTCCTCGCGGAGCTGGTGCTCTGCGCGGGCATTCTCGCCAACATCGAGAGTGTCAACACCTTCCTGTCAGCCCACGGCATGGCGGCAGTCATGACGTTCCTGACCCGCACCCTGTACTTCCTCATTGAGATCGGCGCCGCCGTGGTCCTCATCATCGACACCATGATCGTCGGCATCACGAAGGTCACCCGGAGGTTCCCCTCCCTCATGACCGTCCTCGCGTTCATTTACAACGATCTGGCCGTCATCGCCACCGTCTTCGGTCTCTATATGTTCGGACAGCCGAAAAGCTGGTTTCCCTACCCGCTGGCATTCCTCATCCCGGCCATCACGTTCCTTCTGGCCCTCATCTGCCTCATCGATGACTTCATTCACGACAAAGGCATCATCGAGGAAGCGCCCAACATGACCAAGATCGCCGGTCAGCAGACCGCCGCCCGAGCCCATGCCCCCGCGGCACCGGAAGCGCCGGCCGTCCATCTCGAAGAGAGACCGGTCCGCATCGAGGAACCGGAAGTGGCCCCCGTCGAGCCGGAAGAACCTGCCTTCTTCGTGACACCTGCCACGGAAGAGCAGTGGGCCGCCAAGACGACGGAGCCCGACGTGGTCCCGGCCACCGAGTCCGTCCAGGTCCCCGTCCACAGCACCTATGACACGGAGCCCGTGGTCACGAGCCACATCTCCGCCGACAACGTCTCCGCCGACGCTGTCGCCGCGGTCGACGACCTGTTCGCCGCCTTCCTCGGTTCCGACTATGTCGAGGACGACGACTAAAATGTAAGCAAAATCAAACGGCTGTCGCCCACTCCGGTGACAGCCGCTTAATATTGTATTTTTCACTTTATTGTGTTACTATATCAAAGTTAACGCACGTATCCTTAAACTTGGGTATGAAAAGGAGTTAGAGTTATGAATTATGAAGTACTTGCCTTCGCACTTTACTTCGTCATGGTCCTGTGTATCGGCATCTTTTTCTTTGTCCGTACCAGAAAAGACGGCGAGAGTGAAAAGCAATATTTCCTCGGCGGCCGCCAGATGGGTCCCTGGGTCACCGCGCTGAGCGCCCAGGCCTCTGACATGTCCGCGTGGCTGCTGATGGGTCTTCCCGGCTCCGTCCTGGCCTTCGGCCTCGGCAAAGCCTGGATCGGCATCGGCCTTGCCCTCGGCACCGCCCTCAACTGGATCTTCGTCGCGAAACGTCTGCGGAAATTCTCCAAGGTCTCCAACGACGCCATCACGCTGCCGGAGTACCTGCAGAACCGCTTCCTCGCGAAGAAACCGGTCCTGTCCATCATCGCCGCCATCGTGTTCCTCATCAGCTTCACCATCTACGTCGCCTCCGGCTTCGTCGCGGGTTCCACGGTCTTCGTATCGCTGGTCCCCGGACTCACCCGGGAAACGGCCATGCTCATCTTCGCGGCGGTCATCCTTCTCTACACCTTCCTCGGCGGTTTCCGCGCCGTCTCCTGGACCGACTTCCTTCAGGGCAACCTTATGTTCCTCGCCCTGCTCGCGGTCCCCATCGTCTGTGTCCTCGTCGAGGACCTGGACCCCAGCGCGGTCAACACCGTTTACACCAACCTCAATGACGGCACCGAATACGCCTTTGTCGCGAACCTCTTCTCCGCCTCCTGGCAGGATATCGTCTCCGGCTTTGCCTGGGGTCTCGGCTACTTCGGTATGCCCCATATCCTGGTCCGCTTCATGGCCATCAAAAAGCCGTCCATGATCAAGAAGTCCGCCACCGTCGCCATCATCTGGGTCACCATTTCTCTGGCAGCCTCTCTTGTCATCGCCTACCTCGGCCGTATGGTCGTTGCCGGCGAACTGCTGCCCGACGGCGCCCAGGCCACGGTCTTCATCCACCTGGCACGGCGTTACTTCCCGGCCTTCCTGTCCGGCATCCTGCTGGCGGCTATCATCGCAGCCTCCATGTCCACCGCGGACTCTCAGCTGCTGGTCGCCTCTTCCTCTTTCACCAACGATATCTACAAACCTCTGATCCGGAAAAATGCTTCTGACAAGGAGCTCGTCTGGGTCGCCCGCGGCGTGGTCGCGCTGGTCGCCATCATCGCCTACTTCCTGGCCAATGCCAGAGGTTCCGGCGCCCAGGCCATCATGGAACTGGTCGAAAACGCCTGGGGACTCTTCGGTGCCGCCTTCGGCCCCGTCGTCCTCCTCTCCGTCTTCTGGAAACGGTTCAACTATGCCGGCGCGGTCGCGGGTGTTCTCGGCGGCGCCATCGTCGACATCCTCTGGTACAACCTGCTGTCCGCCTCCACGGGCGTCTATGAGCTCCTGCCCGGTTTCGTCGCCGGCTTCCTCTGCGCCGTGGTCGTCACGCTGGTCACCAAAGCGCCGTCTGCGGAAGTCGAGGCCATCTACGAGAAGGCCACCGACCCGGACTACGACGAGTGATCGTCTCCGTCCCAAGCAGAAACCTGTAAAAAGACTCCGGTCGGAAACCATCGTTTTCGACCGGAGTTTCTTATACCCCCTGCGATCTGTTGTCAGAAGAGGTCCCAAAGACCCCTCTTCTGACAGCGGATACTATTTTTGATTTGTCTTCTGCGGGAAGACGGTTTTTCCTCCCTTATCAGTTAAACTAATGAAAGGAATTCTTGAGTCATTTTTGGAGAGAAACGGTATGGACAAGTCCTTTGTGCAAAACCGAATGCTGGAATACGCGAAAAGCTCCGGCCGCTCTCTGTCCGAGATCAGCAAAAAGATGGGCCACCGCAGCAACTATATCAGCGGTGCCGTCAGCGGACACTTCGAGCCAAAACTGGAGGAAGTGCTGTATTTCTGCGAGATCCTCGGGGTGCATCCCTCCGACTTTTTCCGGGAGGAACCCCTCACACTCGAAGAACAGCAGATTTGCCAGAAGATCCGCCGTATCTCCAAGACCCAGCGAAAGATCATTCAGCTGATGCTCGACGAATTCCTGAAAACGGACAGGAAATAAACAGAAAAGACTCCTCACGACGAGGAGTCTTTTTTGTTTTTGTCAGAGGAGTTCCGAAAGGACTCTGTTGGAGACGAGGAAGCCTTCCCGGTTCAGCCGGAGGAAGTCCTCTCCCACCTCGAGATAGGGCCGCAGCGCCGGCTGTGAGGCCTTTTCCCGCAGTTCCGCAGGAACGGGGCCCCGGTAGCCTTCCCGCAGACGGAGGGCCAGCATGAGGCGCTCCTCGAAGCTGCCGCCGTCACCGTCCGGGAGCGGCGCATGGTCCGCAAGAAATGCATCCCAGTCCCCGGGATAATAGGACCGCTTCCCTTCGAAGAAGGAATGGGCCGCCGGACCGAAGCCGAGGTACTCGTCACAGTGCCAGTATTTGAGGTTGTGGCGGCTCTCAAAGCCGGGGCGGGCGAAGTTGGAGATCTCGTACTGGAGGAGACCGGCGTCTTCCAGAAACTCCGCCGTCCTGCGGTACAGGGCAGTCACCAGGTCCTCGGATGGCAGGTCCAGCCGGTCGGCCCGTTTCGCGAAGACGGTGCCCTCCTCGAGGGCCAGCAGATAGGCGCTGACATGGGGCACGTCCTGCGCCTTCAGGAACGCAAGCGTCTCCTCCAGGCTCTGCAGGGTCTGGCCGGGTACGCCCAGCATGACGTCCATGCTGAGGTTTGAAATG
>CAJGDU010000045.1 GCA_904502175.1 Clostridiaceae bacterium | reverse complement strand
CGCCCGGATGCGGTCGCAGATCCACGCGGCCTCCTTGTCGGAGTTGACGGCCATGTGGCAGAGCACCGGCGTGCCCTCCGGCCGCTCCGGGAGCAGGTCCTTCCTGATGCGGCTGACGTTTTTGTCGATGAGGGCGTTGGCCGCTTCCAGCACGCTCGGCGTGGAGCGGTAGTTGCGCATCATATAGATGGTCTTGACGTTCGGGAACTCGGAGTCGAACTGCATGAGGTAGCGGTGGTCGGCGCCCCGCCAGGAGTAGATGGTCTGGTCCGGGTCTCCGACGACGAACAGGTTGTGGTGGTAGTCCGCCAGGACCTTCATGAGGGTGTACTGGGGTTTGTCGATGTCCTGGAACTCGTCGATCATGATGTAGGCGAGCCGCTCCTGCCATTTGCGTTTGATGTCGGGCTCCGCCGCGAAAATGGCGAGGGTGAAGAGGAGCAGGTCGTTGTAGTCCAGGCCGAAGCACTTCTTCTCCTGGTACAGGTAGCCGTAGAAGATGATGTCATCTTTCTTCGTGGCCTTCTGATACTTTTCGTAGAGTTCGTCCAGCGTCATGCGGATGAGGTCTTCGTAATAGTTCGGCTCGCCCACGAGCTTTTTCATTTCGATCATGTCCCGGGCGTTGCCGAAGGTCATGTCCCGCAGGGTGAGACCGCGCTCTTCATAGATGATCTCGAGCATGGCGTCGATGTCCGAGTTGTCCAGCACGAGGAAGTTCTTCGGATAGCTGACGGCGTGGCTGTCCTCCTGCAGAACGGAGACACAGAAGCCGTGAAACGTATTGATGTAACCGGTGTCGTTGTCGCCGGTGAGCTGGTGGATGCGCTGCCGCATTTCGTTCGCGGCCTTGTTCGTGAAGGTGACGCAGAGGATGTTTCCGGGCAGGATGCCGACTTCATTGACCAGCCAGGCGAAGCGGTGGGTGAGGGCGCGGGTCTTTCCGGAGCCCGCTCCGGCAATGACGCGGATGTACCCTTCTGTAGTGGTGACCGCCTCCCGCTGCTCTGTATTTAGCCCTTCCAAAAGGTCGATCATGGCGCCGCCTCCTCTCTGAAAAATCGTTGATTTTATACCTTTTTCTATTCTATCAGCACATTGTACGATTTACAATTGTTTTTCGAACATTTGTTTTGTGAAAATTTTGCGTGAATTCTGGCCAAAAACCATTTGACTTCTGAAAAATGCAATGTATACTATATTGTGTAAAGTTCCCTGAAAGTATACCCATAACTGGTATATGTTTCACAAACAATTCTATTAAGGAGACTGAAGAGTTATGAGAAAATCAATCGCTGCCATCCTTACTGCTATGGCCATGATCGTTGCTCTTGTTCTGCCCATGACCGCTTTCGCTGACGAAGGCGCTCCCGCGAACAAGTCCGCCAAGACCTATGACGAAAAGTTCAAGGCTACCAAGGATGAGCCCGACTACGACGTCGTCGTCGAAGATTTCGACGAGGAAGAAGTCACTGTCGAAGCTTCCAACGAAGAAGAAGTCACTGTCGTTGTTGACGTGGATGACGATGATATCAGCCTGCTCGACGCTGCCAAAGACAAGGCCAACGAGCTCAGCGCCAAAATCAAAGCCATCGACATCGACCTTCCCGACGGCGAATTCGATATCGACTACAACCTCACCGGCGGTGCCTGGAAACTGGCTGCTCCGGCGAAGCTGTTCGTCAAAGACGGCAAGTCCTATGCCCGTCTGACCTTCAACAACCCCGATCTTGAAAAGATCATCTTCAACGGCAAAGAGATCCTCCCGACCAAGTGGGTCAACGTCGACGGCATCAAGGGTAAACTCCCGGTCTTCGATCTTCCCATCCTTGCCTGGGGCGCTGTCAAAGGCTTCGACCTTTACAACAAGAACGGCGATGTTGAAACCTACAACCTGAGCATGAAGAAGTACGATCCGAACTTCAAGGCTCCCGAGTTCAACGCCGACCTCACCGCCGCTGGCGAAAAGGTCCTCAACTATGTGGACTCCAACAACGGTGCCCACCATATCCTGACCCCGTCCGAAACCAGAGTCGCGAAAGAGTCCAAAGCCAAGCTGACGGCTCCCATCGCCATCCTCATCGGTGAAGCCATCGTCGGTGCCGGCCTCCTGTTCGCCGGTCTCCGCCGCAAAAAGGACTAAGGTCTGAATAACTGAACCATTGAAAAGTGCATCGCCTTTGCGATGCACTTTTTTTATCAGAAAGGAGCGCTCTCATGTCATCTCTCAAACTGGACCGGAACCTGGAGGAGAAAAACCTCGAGGGTCTGCAGACTTCCTTGAAAGAAGAGCGGGCCCGCCAGAAGGTCTGGCGCATCCTGACCATCATCACCGCCGTCCTCCTTGTCGCCGGCATCCTGGTCATGGTCTTCACCAGTTTCAACTCCCCGCTCATCGGCATCATCTGCTTCGCGCTGTTCATTACGAGTTTCATGCTGTTCATGTACAGCCGGCAGAACATCGCCCTCCTCGAAGAACTCATTCAGGAGAAGTCTTCCGACGCGTCATAAATGTCCTTTTTTTCCTTGCTTTCAACGCAGTTGTATGCGATGATAGAACTACAGAAATAAGGTGCAGACAACCGGTCTGCTGTATTTAATGCGGAGGATAAATTATGACAGTATCTGCAAAAGAAATGATGGTCGCTGCCCGCAAAGGCGGATATGGCATCGGCGCATTCAATATCAACAACCTTGAGTGGACCCAGTCCGTTCTGAAAGGGGCGCAGGAAGCCAACGCTCCCATCCTCGTTCAGACCTCTATGGGCGCTGCCAAATACATGGGCGGCTACAAGCTCTGCGTGGACATGGTCAACGACCTCATCGACTCCATGGGCATCACGGTGCCCATCGCCCTCCACCTCGACCACGGCAACTACGAAGCGGCCAAGGCCTGCATCGAGGCCGGCTATTCCTCCATCATGTTCGACGGCTCGTCTCTTCCCTTCGAAGAGAACCTGGAAAAGACCAGAGAGCTGGCCGCCATCTGCAAGGAGAGAGGCATCTCTCTGGAAGCGGAAGTCGGCGCCATCGGCGGCGAGGAAGACGGCATCGTCGGCATGGGCGAGTGCGCGGACCCCGCGGAGTGCAAAGCCATTGCGGACTGCGGCGTAGACATGCTCGCCTGCGGCATCGGCAACATCCACGGCGTGTACCCTGAAGGCTGGCCGGGACTCCGTTTCGACGTCCTCGACGCCATCATCGACGCGGTCGGTCCGGACCTTCCGCTGGTCCTGCACGGCGGCTCGGGCATTCCGGATGACATGGTCCGGGAAGCGGTCTCCAAGGGCATTTCGAAAATCAACGTCAACACCGAACTGCAGCTCGTGTTCGCGGCCAAGACCCGCGAGTACATCGAAGCCGGCAAGGACAAGGAAGGCAAGGGCTTCGACCCGCGCAAACTCCTCGCGCCCGGTTTCGCCGCCTGCGTCGACATGGTCAAATACAAGATCGATGTCTTCGGTTCCACCAACAAAGCGTAACCAGTCATAATAAAAACTCCCGCGCCCACCGCGTGGGAGTTTTTTCAGGAGAAGGTTTTTCATGAACAGAGAAGACTACAGCACGGAAGTCACGCCGGTCGACGAACGGTACTACCGTCCGGACTGT
This sequence comes from Clostridiaceae bacterium, assembly GCA_904502175.1. Classification (GTDB taxonomy): domain Bacteria; phylum Bacillota; class Clostridia; order Oscillospirales; family Acutalibacteraceae; genus RUG420. Next base: position 4,513 of record CAJGDU010000045.1, on the reverse strand, counting down.
CCGGAACTGGGCGAAGTGGAAGAGCTCATCTACGGCACCACCTATTATGCCGGCGACGGGCGGCCGCTCCTGAAGCCCTGCTATGTCTACACACCCTACGGCTACGACCCGGAGGACACGGACACCCGCTACGACATCGTCTATTTCATGCACGGCTTTCTGTGCAACGCCAACTCCACCTTTGAAGGGGACGGGGGCGCCATCGGCAACCTCTTCGACTGGCTCATCTATGAGAAGAAGACGAAGCCGTTCATTGCCGTCGCGGTCACCTGGGACTACGAGAACGCCGTCCGGGACTTCGACTCGTCTTACGAACAGGTCCTCCAGTTCCATCAGGAGTTCCGGAGGGACATCGTCCCCGCGGTCGAATCGCAGTACCACACCTACGCGGAGACCACCGACGGGAAGGGCCTGCGGGACTCGAGAGAGCACCGGGCCTTCGCCGGCTACTCCATGGGCTCCGTGACCACCTGGCAGGTCTTCCTGCTCTGTGCCGACCTCGTCAAATGGTACGCGCCCCTGGCCTGCGACTGCTGGGCCATCCAGCACTTCGGCGGCGCGCAGAAACCAAAGGAGACAGCGGACATGCTGGCCTCCGTGCCGACCGTGTTCCACCTCGGGCCGGAGGACTACGATTTCTGGTGCGGCGCCGGCGACAAGGACCAGACCGTCCTGCAGATGATCCCGCAGATCTTTGAGATGTGGAAATGGGTCCCCTCTGAGCCGGACCGGCCGCAGCCGTTCAACAAAACGAACCTGACGCTGCAGATATTGCCCGGGTTCGGCCACGGCATCCCGGCCTGTGAAGACCTGCTCTATCACGCCATGCAGCACATGTTCGCCCCGTAAGCGTTTGCTTGCGGCGGAAGGGCCTTCGTGGTATAGTAACCTTGGTATCATTCTTTTAGGTTCTTTTAATGTAGAACGTGTACGCTTACGGTGCCGTCGAAAGAATCATGACTGGAGGAATTCAAATGGCGAACAAACAGAAACTGACCAGAGAACAGAAAAAAGGCAAGACCCTTGCGTCCATGAGCTTTACCGCAGGGCTTGCGGCATTCATCGCGGCCTACAGCGGCTCCGTTCTGAAGAAGGGCATCCTGTCCAAGTTCTTTACGTTCCTGGCTGGAGCCATGGTCTTCATGACGGCGCTCTTCACCCAGGACAAGGGTGTGGACGCAGACGCCACCGACGTCGACGACTAAACAGATATTTAAAAAGCAGTGTCCTTTCGGACACTGCTTTTTTGTTATTCGATGTCGTTGTCTTCGAGGGCGGCTTTGGCGGCGCGCTGTTCCACCAGCTCGTCCAGGATGCGGGAGTGCTCCGCGTCGGGGAGCGCGTACCGCCAGGTGGGGATGGCTGCCAGCAGCATGCCGATGGCCGGCGGGATGGAGATGAGGAACATCATGGCGGCCGCGTACTTGCCGGGGCCGGTGCCGCCGTCATAGGTCAGAAAGTCGGCGCCCTGGTTCAGGGCCGTGTTGAGTTTGTCGACGTTGACGCCGCTGTAGCCGACGTAGCCGAAGACCGCGGAGGAGATGAGGGCGGCAATGCCGCTGGAGAGCTTTGTGATGAAACTCTGACCGGAGAAGAAGACGCCGTCGGTGCGGATGCCGTTCTTGTACTCCTCATAGTCGACACAGTCGGCGATCATGACGGACTGCAGGACGTTCAGCGCGCCCTGGGCGGCGCCGCTCAGGAAGATGCAGACGCTGAAGGGGATGCCCCAGACCAGGGGCTTCACATTGCCCCCGGCCACAAGGTAGAGGACGAACATGAGGGCATAGGGGAGGGCGCCCGCAATGGTCGCGAAGTTGTAGAGGTTCTTCTTTTCGAAGCGGTTCATGAGGCCCGGCATAATACCCATGCCGAGGAAATTGCCGAGGAACATCATGCCGCCGATGAGCACCATGTTGATGAGGATGCCCATGTTGAGGCCGTTCTTGCCGAAGACGTTCATGATGTCGCCGTTGGCGTAGTAGTAAGTGACGACGGTCATGGCGTTGATGAGGAGCAGCTGGATGGGGCTTCTCAGGATGCCGGAGATGAGGATCTGCCGGAAGGGCAGGTTTTTCCACATGATCTGGAAATTCTGTTTGACCGTGTAGTGCTCTTCGCTGCCGGCGACCCGCTCCTTTGTGAAGAGGCCCGCGAACTCGAAGAGGATGGTGGAGAGGATGGTGAAGCCGATGGCCGTGACGATGAATCCTCTGCGCTGGGCTTCGCTGTGGCTGAGCCCGGAGGCTTCGAACGTGGAACCGACGGCCTGAGCCACCTGGACGATCATGACGCCGACGCCGGCGAACCCGGCGGCGATGCGGGCAAGGCTCAGCGCTTTGGCCCGGTCATTCTCGTCCTCCGTCATGACGGAGGTGAGGCCCCAGAGCGGGATGTCGCAGACCGTGTAGGTCATGCCCCAGAGGATGTAGGAGATGCCGGCCCAGGCAATGATGGCGATGCGCCCGCTCGTGGTCGTGGCGTCCGCATAGTTGCTGTTGAGGAAGGCCGCGATGGTGATGACCATGATGACGGGCGGCCCGAAGATGAGGTAGGGGCGGCACTTGCCCCAGCGGGTGTGGGTCCGGTCGACGAACGTGCCCATGATGGGGTCGTTGACGGCGTCCCAGACCCGGGCGAGCATGAAGATCCAGCCCAGCGCCATCGCCGGGAGGCAGATGACGTTCTGGAAATAGAAATACAGCCCGGTGTTGATGATCTGATAGATGAGGTTCTGACCGAACATGCCGACCATATACCCGCCGATCTCCGGCCTGGTATAGGTGTTGGCGGTCAGCGCAGCAGCTTTGGTGCTCATGACGTTCTCCTTCATAGTATCGTTGGTTTCGTCCGGGTATTCTGTCTCCATTGTACTCTGCGGGCAAGACTTCCCGCAACCGCCTTGCGGCAACACTTTCAATACATAGGGCAATAACGGGCCAAAGTCCATTGACTTCCCCTCGGGATGGCCTTATAATACAGGCGAAGAAATAATCCTAGTAAATCCCTATGAAATAGTATAAAAGGAGCGATCATATGGCAGAAGCATTCAAACGCATCACCGCGGAAGAGTTCGCGAATCTGGACTTTTCGAAGTATACACTCCTCGACCTGAGGGAGCCGGACGAGGTCCTCGTCCACGGCATCGAGGGCGCCATCAACCTGCCCTTCAGCCAGATCGGCACGAAGCTGTCCGACGTCCCGAAGGACAAACCCGTCATCGTCTACTGCCGCGTGGGCGACTGGTCCGAAGAGGTCGCCGAGATCCTGGCGGACCGGGGCTACGAGGCCATCAACCTGGAGGACGGCTATAAAGCGTACCGCGCCTACCTGGAATCGCAGGCCGCGCCTGCGGAAAAAGCGGAAGCGCCGAAACCGGAACCGGTGGCGGCTCCGGCAGCGGAAGCCCCGAAGGCAGCGCCGGAAGCAGCTCCCGCGGAAGCGGTGTTCATCGACGCCAAGGGCCTCAAGTGCCCCGGTCCCATCGTCAAAGTGGCCGACGCGCTGAAGGACCTGCCGGACGGCACCACCGTTTCCATCGAGGCCACCGAAGACGCCTTCTACTCCGACATCGCCGTCTGGGCAGAGCGCACCGGCAACACGCTCGTCTCCAACGACTATGACCCGAGCGGCCCTCTGGTCAAGACCGTCATCACCAAGGGCGGCACCGCGGCCGCGGCAGAGAAGACAGACGGCCCGGCTCTCTATGAGCCCCGCGAACACGAGAAGACCATGGTCGTCTTCAGCGGCGACCTCGACAAGACCATCGCCGCCTTCATCATGGCCAACGGCGCCGCCGCGCTCGGCCGTCCTGTCACCATCTTCTTCACCTTCTGGGGCCTCAACGTTCTCCGCCGGCCGGAAAAGGTCAGCGTGAAAAAGAACCTTATTGAGACCGCCTTCGGTCTTATGATGCCGAGGGGCACCAAAAAGCTCGGCCTGTCCCGCATGAACATGGGCGGCGCCGGTGCTTTGATGATCCGCTGGATCATGAAACAGAACGGCATTTCCTCCCTCGAGGAACTCATCGATGACGCCATCAAACACGGGGTCCGCCTCGTCGCCTGCCAGATGTCCATGGACATCATGGGCATCAAGCAGGAAGAGCTCATCGACGGCATCGAACTGGGCGGCGTGGCCACCATGCTCGGCTCCGCAGAGAAGTCCGATATGACCTATTTCATCTGACCGCGTATTTCCGTATCACACTTGAAAAACTCCCTTGACGGAGTTCTTCAAGTGTGATATATTTATTCCCGCACGTGAGACGTGCGTAAACCGATATGCTGGTGTAGCTCAGTTGGTAGAGCAGCTGATTTGTAATCAGCAGGTCAGGGGTTCAAGTCCGTTCACCAGCTCCATGCCGGTGACAGCTACCTGACACCGGTTCATATGGGAGAGTTCCCGAGTGGCCAAAGGGGGCAGACTGTAAATCTGTTGGTTGTACCTTCGGTGGTTCGAATCCACCCTCTCCCACCAGGAAAAGACGACCGTCCGGTCGTCTTTTTTCTTT
>CAJGDU010000044.1 GCA_904502175.1 Clostridiaceae bacterium | reverse complement strand
TAGAGGACCTCCGGCAGCGGCCCTTCCAGCAGCGGCGCGTCCGGCAGGGGCGGCACCTGTTCCGGCGGGTCGTCCGGCAGGTTCACGGTCAGCACATCGCCCGCGGAAAGGCGGTCGATGGTCCGCACCGGCTCCCCGTTGAGAAGAATGCCGTCCTCATACGTTTTGAGGTTCCGGATGACACGAGAAGAAAGCCCTGCATGGCCTCTCAGGTAATGCAGGACTTTGCGTTCATGGTATTCTGCGGGAATGGTGAAATGCAGCGTACGCAAGCCGTTTCTCCTCTGTGCCGTCAGCGCTGTTTCAGCAGCCGGACGGCCGTCATTTTCGCCTTTTTCGCCTTCGGCATGAGCTCTTTGTAGAGCCAGTACCGGAACGCGTTTCCGACGAGGATGTATTCGCCGATGTATTCGGTGTAATGGGCGCCGAAGCTCAGTTTGAACTTGCTGATGCCCACAAAGTCTTCGTTGGGTTTGAGCGGCCCGAGGGCGCCGTCCGGCTCCAAGGTCTCGGGGGAGTCACAGAGGACGTAACCGAGGTCGTGGTAGTCGCAGCCGAGGTCGATGCTCCGGAGCAGCCGCAGGTAGTTCATATAGTGGCTCGAGCGGGTGTTGTTCCGGACGATGTTCCGGGTGCCGCCGAACACACAGTTGGCAAAGCCGCCGTAGCGGATGGTGAGACCGCCGGCCACCGGGATGCGGGCATCGGCCGGATAGTCCTTCGTCTCCTCCATGCGCTCGTTGTAGCTCTTCGTGTTCTTGTCGATGACATCGATGTCGTTTTTGAGGCCCTTGATCTTCTTCTGAGGCGCGGTCTCGAGGGCCGCCTCCTTCTTTGCCCGCTCCTCGAGCCGGGCGTTCTGCAGGGCCGTGTCCTTCGCCTTGTCATAGTAGACGATCATGACGTCCGTGTAGTCGCGCAGCGTGCCGAACAGCAGGTTCAGATAGGTGTTGTCCCGGTGGACGAAGTCGTTGCGCTCGGAGGTGTCGTCCATGACGGAGACGAACGCGTCGAGCAGCGCCGGGTCCTTCTCAAAGTCCTCAAAGGTATAGGTCTCGCAGTCGAGCCCGCGGGACTCGCCGACCCGGACGGAATAGCGCACGCCCTTCTCGCACTTCTTCAGAAGCTGCTTTCCGGGGATGAGCTCGCCGTTCTCATCGCGCAGCGGGATGAGGGTCTGGACCGGGTGCTTGTAAGTATACGAGGGCAGGTCGGTGTTCAGCTGGTAGCCGAGCGAGGTCAGGAGCTTGTGGGCCGCGTGCCCTTCCTCCTGAGACGCTCCGTCGATGCGCAGCGGCACCGGCGGGTCGACGATGACACAGAAGGCGCCGTGGGCCTTCATCTCGTCCCGGAGGAACGCGGTGAACTCCTTCTGCAGTGCCTCGTTGGTGATGTCGGAGACCGTGCCGTAGGGCACATACCAGAGCTTGCCCGCCACCGGCAGGTCCCGTTCCAGGACCAGGCAGGTGAGGACCCGCTCTCCCGCCTCGTCGAATCCGGCGTAGAAATGCGGTGCCCAGGCCGTCTTGACCTTCGGCCACAGAGAGCACTGCTGGTACTGGCCGTGGTGCTCCTCTACGAACGCGTCGAAGGCGGCAAAGTCGGTTTCCGGTCTGAATGTGTACATAGGGTTCTCCTCAAAGCTTTATGCCCCGTTTTGCCAGGGCTTCTTCTATACAGGTTTCTTCGTTGAACGGCTCCTTCTTGCCGCGGACTTTCATGAAGCGCTCATGGCCTTTGCCGCAGCAGAGCAGGAAGTCGCCGGGCTCGAGCATGGCCACCGCGTAGGCGACCGCCTCTTCCCGGTCGGGGATGACGACGTACTTTCCGGCGCCGCCGGCTTTTTCCACGTAAGTGGCGATCTCTTCGGCGATGCGCCGCGGGTCTTCGAACCCGGGGTCATCTTCGGTGATGACCGTGAAGTCGGCCAGCTTCCCGCTGGTGGTGCCGAGCTCCTCCCGGCGCAGCTGCGCCCGGTCTCCGACGGAGCCGAACAGCGTGATGATGCGCTTCGGGTGGTAGGCCCGGACGGTCTCGATGATGCCGGCAAGACTGATGTCGTTGTGGGCGTAGTCGATGATGATGCCGAACTCGTCTGAGAGATATTTGATCTGACAGCGGCCGGGGACCCGGACGCTGCGGAGGCCCGCCTTCGCGGCGGCGGGCGCAAGGCCCATGAGTTCGCAGACGCTGAGGGCTGCGAGGGCGTTGTGGACGGAGAAGTCGCCGGGCAGACTGATCTCAAAAGTGTCCGCCGGCGTGCCGTCCCGCAGGAAGTCGAACCGGATGCCCATGAAGTCGTCATACCGGGTGGGGACCATGTTGACCGCCCGGAACTCGTTCTCCTCGCCGAGACCGTAGAAGATCTTCCGACCGGGGACCGCTTCCAGCATGTCCCGGGCGGAGGGGTCGTCTCCGCAGGCGGCTGCCCGGGAGCACAGCGAGAAAAAGGCCTTTTTGAAGCTGTAATACTCTTCGTAGCTGTCGTGTTCATGTCCGCCGATGTGGTCGGGGGAAATGTTGGTGAACACGCCGCAGAAGAACTCGATGAAGTCGGTGCGGTGCCATTTGACGCCGAGGCTCGAGACTTCGATGGCCACGGCCCGCATGCCGTCGTCCGCCATCTGACGGAGCATCTTCTGCAGTTCATAGGACTCCGGGGTCGTGTTGACCGTCGGGACCTGTTTTCCGCCCCAGGCGGCGCCCGCCGTACCGATGAGTCCGGTGGGGACCCCGGCGGCGTTCAGGACCGACTGGAGGATATAGGTGATGGAGGTCTTCCCCTTCGTGCCGGTGATGCCGATGACCTTCAGGTCGCCGGAGGGGTGCTCGAAGAAGTTGTCCGAGAGCTGTGCCAGGGCGGCACGGCTGTTCTCCACGGTGATGACCGTCGGCGCCTCCGGCACATCGCCCAGGGAAGCGATGTCTTCATGGCCTTCCTGGAGGACAAAGGCGCGGCAGCCCGCGTCGTAGGCGCTCCTCGCGTACTTGTGGCCGTCGGTCTCCGCGCCGGCCATACACACGAAAAGAGTGCCCGCGACGGCCTTCCGGGAGTCGTAGACGATATCGGTGATGTCCAGGGTTGCCGGGTCTTCCGGACCGGTGACCGACCGGGTCGGGAGCCCCTGCAGAATCTGTTCGAGTTTCATGGATCCTCCGCTCTGGATGGGTTTCCATCCGAAAACTTGTCTGGAAGAAATTATAGAATCTTGAAAAAGAGATTGCAAGACCTTATAATACTTCTAACTGTTATTATTATAAACCAAATGGAGGCCCTTTCATGCAGAAAGAACTCGCGACCAAGTACGACCCTTCTCAGTTCGAAGATAAAATCTACGATTTCTGGCAGAAGGGAAACTATTTCCACGCGGTGCCCGACCCGTCCAGGCCGTCGTACACCATCGTCATCCCGCCCCCCAACATCACGGGACAGCTCCACATGGGGCACGCCCTCGACAATACGCTGCAGGACATCCTCATCCGTTATAAGCGGATGAAAGGGTTCGATACCCTCTGGCTTCCCGGCACGGACCACGCGTCCATCGCCACCGAGGCCAAGATCGTCGAGACCCTGAAGGCCGAAGGCGTCACCAAGGCCGATCTCGGCCGGGAAGCCTTCCTTGAGCGGGCCTGGGACTGGCGCCGTCAGTACGGCGGACGCATCGTCGAACAGCTCAAGAAGCTCGGCTCCTCCTGCGACTGGGAACGGGAGCGTTTCACCATGGATGAAGGCTGTTCCAAGGCCGTCATCGAGGTGTTCAACAACCTCTATGAAAAGGACCTCATCTACCGCGGCGAGCGGCTCATCAACTGGTGCCCCCACTGCCGCACCACCATTTCCGACATTGAGGTCGAATACGAAGAGAAAGACGGTGCGTTCTGGCACCTGAAATATCCGTTCGCGGACGGTTCCGGCTACCTGGAACTCGCCACGACCCGTCCGGAGACCATGTTCGGCGACACCGCCGTCGCGGTCAACCCGGAGGACCCCCGCTACAAAGACAAGATCGGCCAGATGATCCTGCTGCCGCTCATGAACAAGGAGATCCCGCTCGTGGGCGATGAACACGCGGACCCCGAGTTCGGGACCGGTGTCGTCAAGATCACCCCGGCGCACGACCCCAACGACTACGAAGTCGGTCTGCGCCACGGCCTGCCCATCCTCAACGTCATGACCGATGACGGCCGCATGAACGAAAACGTGCCGGAGAAATATGTCGGCATGACCACCGAAGAGTGCCGGAAAGAAGTCGTCAAGGACCTCGATGAACTGGGCCTTCTGGTCCGCGTCGAGCCCACGAAGCACAACGTCGGCACCTGCTACCGCTGCGGCACCGTCGTCGAGCCCCGCATCTCCAAGCAGTGGTTCGTCAAGATGAAGCCTCTGGCGGACCCGGCCATCGACATCGTCCGCTCCGGCAAGATCCGCTTCGTCCCGTCCCGCTACGACAAGACCTATTACCACTGGATGGAGAACATCAAAGACTGGTGCATTTCCCGTCAGATCTGGTGGGGCCACCGCATCCCGGCCTGGTACTGCGATGACTGCGGAGAGGTCACGGTCGCCCGGGAGACGCCCGCGAAGTGCCCGCACTGCGGCAGCGAACACCTCCATCAGGATGAGGACACCCTGGACACCTGGTTCTCCTCCGCCCTCTGGCCCTTCTCTACCATGGGCTGGCCGGAAGAGACCGAAGACCTCAAAAACTACTTCCCGACCAGCACGCTGGTCACGGGCTATGACATCATTTTCTTCTGGGTCGCCCGCATGATCTTCTCCTCCGTGGAGCAGATGGGCACCTACCCCTTCGACACCATCTTCATCCACGGCATCGTGCGCGATGAACAGGGACGGAAGATGTCCAAGTCCCTCGGAAACGGCATCGACCCGCTGGAAGTCATTGCCAAGTACGGCGCCGACGCTCTGCGCTTCACCCTCGTCACCGGCAACAGCCCCGGAAACGACATGCGCTATTCCGAGAAAAAGGTCGAGGCCTCCCGGAACTTTGGCAACAAGATCTGGAACGCCGCGCGCTATATCCTCATGAACCTGGACGGCACCGAAGGCCCGGCGCACCTGCCGGCAGCCGAAGACCTTGCCATTGAGGACAAGTGGATCCTTTCGAAGTTCAACACCCTCTGCAAAGAGGTTTCCGACAACATCGACAGCTACGAACTGGGCGTGGCCCTGGCAAAGCTTTACGATTTCAGCTGGGACCTGTTCTGTGACTGGTATATCGAGATCTCCAAGCTCCGCCTCCAGGAAGGCGGCAAGGGCGCCGAGACCGCAAAGGCCGTGCTCGTCTACTGCATGGACGGCATGCTCAAGCTCCTCCACCCCTTCATGCCCTTCCTGACGGAAGAGGTCTGGCAGTCCCTGCCCCATGAAGGCGAGACCATTATGCTGGCCCCTTATCCGGAGTACACGGAAGCCCTCGACTTCACCGCGGACGAAGCGGAGTTCGAGCGCATCATGACCGCCGTCCGGGCCATCCGTGCCCGCCGTTCGGAAATGAACGTTCCCCCGTCAAAGAAAGCGGCAGTCCATATCGACACCGACTTCGAGGACACGTTCCGCTCCGGCGCCATCTATATCCAGCGCCTGGCCTCCGCCACGGAAGTCACCGTCGGCGGCGCGTTCGACACCGAAGGAGCGGTCAACATCGTCACGGCAGACGCCCAAATCTATCTGCCCATGAACGAACTGGTCGATCTCGACGCGGAAAAGACCCGCCTCACAAAAGAACTGGAGAAAGCTCAGAAAGACCTCAGCTTCTTCGAGAAGAAGCTGAACAATCCGGGCTTTGTCAACAATGCCCCGGCGGCGGTCGTGGAAAAAGACCGTGCCGCGGCAGAGAAAATCAAAGACAAAATCAAGCTTCTGGAAGAAAGCCTCAACAATCTGGCTTAAATTCAAAAGACCGGGAAGGACGGCCTTCCCGGTCTTTGTCTCATTTTCACTGGAGATGACGAAACATGATTTTTGAACCCAAGAGATCCGCCCTCATCGTCGGCTGCGGCCGGCTGGGCGGCCATATTGCAGAATATCTTGCGGAGCAGGGCGTACGGGTCACCATCCTCGATGAGAACCCGGAGGCCTTCCGCCGGCTGTCGGAATCGTTCGGCGGCCAGCTGCTCCAGGGCAACGGCATGAGCGAGAACCAGCTGCGCCGGGCGCACATCGAACAGGCCGACCTGTTCATCGCCGCCACCGGAAACGACAGCCGGAACAACCTCCTCGCGCAGATCGCCTGCCGCATCTATAACGTGCCCCACGTCTTTGCCCGGTTCGACGACGCGAACATCGGGAAACTGGTGGAGGACCTGCCCATCCGGGCCATCTTCCCCTTCACCCTGTCCCTCGCGGAGTTCGAAAAAGACTACGACTTTCTGTTCGGAGAGGAGGACTGAGCATGCATATCGTCATCGCGGGCGGTTATGAGCAGACCGACTTCCTCATTGAAAACCTGAAGCAGAACGGCCACAAGCTCACCGTCATCAACGAAAACCAGGCCACCTGCAAAAAGCTGTCGACCCGGCACAACCTGCCGGTCCTGCACGGCAACCCCACCCGGTTCTATGTCCTGAAAGAGGCAGAGATCGACGGCGCCGATGTGCTGGTCTCCCTGTCCGAGCACGACGAAAACAATCTGACCGTGTGTCAGTTCGCCAAAAAGTGTTTCCACATCGCCCACACCGTGTGTACGGTACGGAACCCGAAAAACGTCCCGCTGTTCCAGAAACTCGGGGTCGACCACGTCCTGAGTTCCACGCACATGGTCGCGAAGTTCCTGACAGAGGCCGCCACGGTCCAGGACCTGGTGGAGACCCTCCCGCTGGAGGACAACAAGGTCAACCTGTTCTCGGTCGTCCTGAAGGGCGAAGAGGACTGCTGCGGGAAAACACTGATGAACATCACACTGCCCGGCAACACCATCATCGGGTGCATCATCCGACAGAACGGCGCCATGGTGGTCCCCGCCGGTAACGACACGCTGGAAGAGGGCGACAAGCTCTACATCCTGACCGCGCCCGGTCAGCAGGAGCAGGTCCTCGCCGCGCTGAAGGGGTGAGCCCATGGCACAACAGGCATCACATAAAAACGACCTCATCGCGCTGGTGAGGTCTCTCGGTTTCCTGTGCTTCATGCTGACCCTCATCATCCTGGCCCCTCTGGTCCTTCTCCTGGTCTGGCCGGAGGAGGCCCATGAAGCCCCGGCATTTCTCATTCCCGCCGCCGCCACCTTCGCGACCGGCGCACTTCTGCTGTTCCTTTCCCGGGGACGGCATGCCCTTGTGCTGCGGAAGCACGCCAGCTCCATGATCCTGCTGCTTCTGTGGATCATTGCCGTCGCCTTCTGCTCCATCCCCTTCCAGCTGGTCGGGTACACCCTTCCCCAGGCGGTGTTCGAGGCGATGAGCGGACTCACTACCACGGGCCTCACGGTCACTGACGTCACCGCGGTGAGCCATCTGGTCCTTCTGTACCGGTCCCTGCTCCACCTCATCGGCGGCGTCGGACTGGTCCTGGTCCTGACCGCCATCCTGGCCAACTACTACGGCATGCAGCTGTTCACGGCGGAGGGCCACACGGACCGTCTCTCCACGAGCCCGTTCCGTTCCGCCCGGACCATCCTCTCCCTGTACGGAGGGTTCATCGTCGCGGGCATCATCCTCTACTGCATTTCCGGCATGCCGCTGTTCGACGCGGTCAACTATGCCATCTCCGCGGTCGCCACCGGCGGCTTCGCCATCCATCCCGACAGCATCGGCCACTACCAGAGCGTGCCCATCGACCTCATCACCATGGTCCTCATGCTGCTGGGCGCCACGAACTTCATGGCCAGTTCCCTGTTCTTCCGCGGGAAGTGGAAGGACTACTTCAGCCATATCGAAGTCCGCTGCGTCGCCGTGCTGCTGGCCATCACCGGCCCCATCGGCGCGGTCCAGCTGGTCGTGGACCACGTCTCGCCGTCCATCCTGCTGGCCATCGACCATTCCTTCTTCCAGATGATCTCCATCCTGACGACCACCGGTCTGTCCAACGTCAACGACTACCTGCATGTCGCCGGCTTCGCGCTGGTCCCCGCCATCGTGCTCATGTTCGTCGGCGGCAACACCGACTCCACCGCCGGCGGCCTCAAGGCCTTCCGCTTTGCCCTCGGCGCCAAGAGCCTCTACTGGGACTTCCGCGACAGCCTGCG
>CAJGDU010000043.1 GCA_904502175.1 Clostridiaceae bacterium | reverse complement strand
TCCGCTGTGGTCGAACCCTTCCCCGTCGAGCAGGGTCTGCAGGTAGGCGGCGATTTCGTCGTCATCCTTCAGGTCGAGGACCTTCGCCTCCAGGTCCTCCATCATATGGGTGACCTTGATGTTCGCGCCGCCGTGGCGGGGGCCCTTCAGCGCGCCGAGCGCGGCTGCCATGACCGAGTACACGTCCGTGTTGGTGGACGAGATGACGTGGGTCGTGAACGTGGAGTTGTTACCGCCGCCGTGGTCCATGTGCAGGAGCAGGCAGGCGTCCAGCACGCGGGCTTCGAGCTCGGTGTAGTCGCCGTCCGGGCGCAGGATGTGGAGCAGGTTCTCCGCGAAGGAGCCGTCCTCCAGAGGCGGGATGATATACAGGGACCCATCGTTCCGCTCGTGCTGGAACGCGTAATATCCGTAGACCGCGAGTTCCGGGAAGCGGGCAATGAGCTCGATGCATTTGCGGACAATGGACGGAAGCGAAATGTCGTTTCCGTGGTCGTCGTAAGCATACAGGGTGAGCACGCTGCGGGACAGCGTGTTCATGATGTGCGCGGACGGCTTTTTCATGATGACGTCCCGCACGAAGCCGGCGGGCAGGGAGCGGCTCTCCGCAAGGAGCTGCGAGAAGCCGGCGAGCTCTTCCCGGGTGGGCAGATCGCCAAAGAGCAGCAGGTATGCCACTTCTTCGTAGCCGAAGCGGCCGCTGTCGAGGATGCCCTTCACAAGGTCTTTGATGTCATAGCCGCGGTAGAACAGCTGGCCGTAGTCCGGCTCTTTCACGCCGTCCACCACTTTGGTGGCGCGCACTTCCGATACGTGCGTGAGGCCGGCGAGGACGCCGACACCGTTGAGGTCACGAAGGCCGCGTTTGACGTCGTGCTCCACGTAGAGCTCAGAGTCGATGACGTCTGCTGCCTGCGCTTTTGCTGCGAGTTCTTCAAAAATGGGGGTTTGTTCGTGGAATTCGTAGTTTCCCATAACTGCAGCCTCCTTTCTATAAAATAGGTAAACATAAAGGCGATTTGCCTTTGGATAGATATTTTACCACACGTGTCAAATACCACGCTGAAAGTGCCGTTTCTTATCAAATGACAATAATTGACAAAATGTTTATATTTGTAAAGCTTATAATATGATAGAATGGTCTTGGACCTTAAGGTTCATTTAAGAGTTGCGATAAATGAAAGGGAGAGTATTGTATAATGGTTCAAAAGTCCAGAAAAGCGGTCATTTCGCTGCTGCTCAGCATCGTCATGATCCTGGCGGTCGTCGTCCCGGCCTTCGCCGCGAGTCCCAAGCCGGTGGTCGACTACAAGCCCTATGAAAACAGTGAGTTTTTTGAAGTCGGAGACTATTCCATCCACTACAGACAGTTCAAGGCGAAAAACCCGAAGGGTCAGATTTTCATGATCCACGGCTTCGCTCTTTCCTCTTACTGCTGGGTCGAGCTCGCAACCCGTCTGCAGGCGAAGGGCTACACCTGTGTCCTCGTCGACCAGCCGGACTTCGGCTACTCCACCCGGGAAACCAAAGAAACCAACATCATGGACCGCGAGGACATTTGTGTGGCCCTCATGAAGAAGTTGTCCAGCAAACCGTGGTATGTGGCCGGACACTCCATGGGCGGGTACATCGCCCTCGGTGTCGCCCAGAAGTATCCGGGCATCGTCAAGGACCTGCTGCTCTACAACACCGGCGGCTATGACGGCGCCACCGGCCTGCGCGCCGCCCTCATGGCGAGCGACACCTACATGCGCATTGCCGGCCCGGTCCTCCAGACCGCCGCCACTATAGACCCCATCATCCTGTTTGCCTACTCCATAGCCTGCATGGACCCCATCTACGCCTGGAACTATGACCGCGCGCAGATCGAGAACCCGTACCGCATTGCCGGCACCGGTGAAGGCGCGCTCCGGAACTTCAGCTACATGCCGAAGACCGACTACGCAAAGATCAAGAAGGCCAACCCCATCCTGTATGTCAACGGCTCTCTGGACTTCGTGTTCAACGCCCAGCTGCAGCAGAGCCTGCGGGACGCCCTCCCGAAGGGCTCCACGGACGTCACCGTCCCGGGCGGCGGGCACATGACCATCGAGACCCACGCCGACCAGTGCGCGAAGATCACGCTCAAGTTCCTCAAAGCGCACAAATAACGTTGATAGCATTAACCAAAGGCCTGTTGTTCCGCAACAGGTCTTTTTTATTCAGAATTTCTTAAGGTATACGCAGCCAGTTTTCGGTATAATAAAAATGCTAATTGTCCGTATAACAAAACTCAAGAGAAAAGGAAGGAATCGACTATGCAACTGAACAACCCCTATGAGCGCCTCCACAACTACCCCATCGTGGTCTTCCACGGTTTCGCGGGTTACGGCGAAGACGAGCTCATGAACAAGTTCAACCCCTACTTCGGCTGGATCAACAACATCCGCATCAAAGACTATGCGGCGAAGTATGACAAGGAGTTCTATGTGCCCTCCATTTCCGGCTTCTCCAGCATGTGGGACCGCTGCTGCGAAATGTACGCGCAGATCGTCGGCGGCACCGTCGACTACGGCAAAGCCCACTCGGAAAAGTACGGCCACAACCGTTACGGCCGCACCTATAAGGGCGTTGTCCCGGACTGGGGCAAACTGGACGCCGAAGGCAAACTCAAAAAGATCCACGTCATGGGCCACAGCTACGGCGGTCCCACCGTCCGCTGCTTCGTGCACATGATGGCAGTCGGCAGTGAAGAAGAGCGCGCCGCCACTCCGGCAGGCGAACTGTCCGGCCTCTTCGAAGGCGGCCACGAGGACTGGATCGCCTCCTGCACCACCCTCGCCGGCGCCAACGACGGCATCTCCTTCCTGTATGCCATCGAGAAACCCAAAGACAAGATCGCCCTCGCGGTCCTCTCCGGCCTGTCCTGGCTCGGCGCGTTCAAGATCTCCGCGCAGTTCTATGACCCCGAACTCGACGAGTGGGGCATTACCATGAACACCCAGGACGGCACACCGAGAGCCAAGGACTGGAAGAAGCGCCTGCGCGACTACTACTATTCCGACGGCGACTGCGTCCTCGACGACCTCACCATCCACAAGTTCCGCAAGACCAGCGAGTCCTGGGAATGCCACCCGAACACCTACTACTTCGCGTACTATGCCACGAAGTCCTATGTGAAGAACGGCGTCCATGTCCCGAAGAAAGACATGATCGTCCTCATGAAGGGCTTCTCCTACATCGTCGGCCGCTATAAGGGCAACCCCGCCGACGCGAACCACGCGGAGATCACCACCGAGTGGCAGGAGAACGACGGTCTCGTCAACGTCATGTCCGGCCGCGCGCCGCGCACCAAACCGTGGACTCCGTACGTGAACGACAAAGACCTCAAACCCGGCATCTGGTACGACATGCCCATCGAGGACAAGGACCACATGAGCTACATGGGTTCCAAGGAGACCAAGGAAGACTTCGGCGTCTTCTGGTATGAGATCTTCCGCCGCCTCGACAACCTGGCATAACACCGGTCTATCGCCCGACAAACCGCCCCCGACTCTCACGAGCCGGGGGTTTTCTCATTTTCCTCTTGCAAAATGCCTGACGAATGTCTAAGATAAAAGTGAATGGGATACATGTATCCGAATGAAGCTTTGCGCTATTTTATGGAAAAGGAGAATGGAATATGTCACAGAAATACGCAATGCAGCGGCTCAACAACTACCCCGTCGTGGTCTTCCACGGCTTCGCGGGCTTTGGCGAAGATGAGCTCATCTACAAAGTGGCCCCGTACTTCGGCTGGATCGGCAACACGAACATCAAGAAGTACTACAACGACCTCGGCACGGAGTTCTACTGCCCGTCCCTCTCGAGCGTGTCCAGCATGTGGGACCGCTGCTGCGAGATGTACGCCCACCTCGTCGGCGGCACCGTGGACTACGGCAAAGCCCACTCCGAGAAATACGGCCACAAGCGGTTCGGTCGGACCTATGAGGCCCTCATCCCCGACTGGGGCCAGCTGGATGCCGAAGGCAAAATCAAGAAGATCAACGTCATGGGCCACAGCTACGGCGGACCCACCGTGCGCTACTTCGTGCACCTCATGACCGTGGGCGATGAAGCCGAACGGGCCGCCACCCCCGAAGACGAGCTGTCCGGCCTCTTCAAGGGCGGCCACGCGAACTGGATCCACTCCTGCACCACGCTGGCCGGCGCCAACGACGGCATCTCCTTCATGTACGGCCAGGAAAAGGCCGTCCGGCCCTTCGCGAAGATCGGCCTCATCGACGTCTCCTTCATGAACAACATCCCGTTCATGACGAAGTTCTACGACTTCATGATGGACGAGTGGGGCATTACCATGAACCCGCAGACCGGCGAGAAGCGCGCGAAGAACTGGCTCCAGCGCATCGACGACTACATCGACTGCATGGATGACAACTGTATCGGCGATCTGACCATCCACCGCTTCCGCGAGCGCAGCAAGGACTGGCAGTGCCAGCCGAACATCTACTACTTCGCGTACTATGCCACGAAGACCAGCCCCAACAAGAAGGGCTACTACTTCCCGAACGGCAAGATGTTCTTCATCCTGAAGCCCTTCTGCTATCTGGTGGGCCGGTACAACGGCACCAAAGAGGACGCGAACCACGCCGAGACCGGCATCGAGTGGCGCGAGAACGACGGTCTGGTCAACGTCATGTCCGGCCGCGCCCCCCGCACCAAGCCCTGGACGCCGTACACCTGCGACGCTGACATCAAGCCCGGTATGTGGATCGACATGCCCATCGAGGACAAAGACCACATGTCCTACTGCGGCGCCGGCGAGACCAGAGAAGAGTACACCACCTACTTCTACGAGATGCTCCACCGCATCTGCAACCTGCCGAGCATCGACCAGTAAAATCGAAGAGCGTTCCCTCCCGGAACGCTCTTTTTTTGTACGGCTTAACCGATGTTAAGACTAATTTAAGACAATTTTAAGGTTTGTGTTTAGTAAACGCATTTTTGAAAAGAAATGACCTTCTTTCTCCGTGTGACACCCGTTATGGTTGATGTATGGAGAGACTGAAAAAGTGAACGGCCGGTCTGACCCCCGTGCCCCGAAGGGAGGAACCCTGTGGATACCCTGAAAAATCTATTCAGCGGCATTGCCGCACTGCGTGACTGGCAGGAAGAAGTGGACCGCGCTTACAAAGTGTCAGAACTTTACCGCGCCGAGAGCCCCGAGTCTTACAGCAGACCAAAGGGCCCCGGACACGAATGCCTCATCCTCGATCTGACCGCTTACCGCGCGTCCCGGACCTCTGCATGAGAAAAACCCCCGTCCCTGAAAGGGCCGGGGGTTCTTTATTGTTTAGATGACGCCGTGGATGGCTTTCAGCAGCTGGCCTGCCATATATTTGTGTCCTGCATCGTCCGGGTGGACCGAGATGAGGAAGTTGACGAAATACATGGGGGTCAGGAAGTCGGCCGTCTGCCACATGGTGGCTTCGTGACAGTCGACGAAGTGGACTTTGCCGGCCCAGGGGCTCTGGTACGCCACGTAATTGTTGATGGCGGAGTCCATGGCCCACGCCTGCTCGGACGCCCACTTGCGGATGTCGTTATCCTGGGGGTTCAGGTCCTTGAAGCAGTCGTACATGCCCATGAAGTAGATTTCTGCGTTGGGGTTCATCTGGTTCAGGATGGACACGATGGCGTCGTAGTTCTGGAAGAACCGCTGTTTGCCGTATTCCATTTCGGTCATGAAATCGGCATAGCCGCCGAGGACCTGGACCATCTGCTCGAGGCTGGTGACCATCTGGAGCTGACCGCGCAGGGCCGCGATGGAGGTTTCCAGGCCGAGACCGTAGGTGTAGTACATGGTCTTCAGGAACGGCGCGAGGAACCCGTAGGTGCCGCCGTCGTTGTTGCCGAAGTTCAGGACGATGATGTCCGCCTGGCGGATGGTCTGCTGCATTTCTGCCTGCATGGCTGCGCGCTCGTCCAGTCCGACGTTGGCGATGAGCATGATGGCGTCCGAAATGAAGTGGTCCTGAGAGTTCTCGACCTGTTCGAGCCACGCCTCATAGGAGGGGTCTAACAGGCGGCGGATCTCCACGGAGCGGAACGCGTCGCGGGAGTAGTTGTATCGGTTCTGAACGCCCAGTTCGTCGGCGACGAGCTGCGGGTAGGTGCCCTGTACGAAGCCGCCGTGACCGAAGGTGAACTGGTTGCCCAGAGTATAAGCGTTGCCGGGGTCGCCGTGCATGCCATAGCCGGAGGGGATGGAGTCTCCGAGGATGACCATGGTGTCTGCCGTTCTCCAGCCCTGCGCGTTCTTGCCCCATACGGCATACGACGCAACGCTGAAGCAGCTGACCATCATGACCAGCGCGACGAGCACCGCAACGAGTTTCTTCGTTGTCTTCTTCATTTCAGTCTGTCCCTTCTGTAATAAATATCTGTGTGTAAAGTAATCATTATTATAAGCGCCGCTTGACCTCCCGTCAAGGGCGCCTTTATAATTGAGGTGAGCAACAACGCTTCAAAGGAGGAACTCCCATGGCAGAAAAAGTCGTACCCGGAGAGAAAGACCAGCAGATTGCCCGCATCCAGCAGATGGAGGCTTACCTTGACGACGCCAAAGAGGCCGTCAAGAAGGTGTCCGCCGCCCTGGAAGACTTCATGGCGGCCCAGAACAAGGTCATTGCCCTGGAGCACTACTACGAAGGAGGCTGCTGGCGGAAAGACTTTGAAGACGACGAGGCCGGCCTCCTGCCGGACTACCTCAAACGCGGTGTCCTGACCGAAGACGCCATCTACGACCTCCTCGCGGACAACGACGAACTCCTCGAGATCATCTCCATGGACCAGTTCGAAAAACTCTGGTAAAAGAATGACTCCCCCGCCTCGGCGGGGGTTTTCTTTTTGGAACATATCACAAAGAAGGTCCGCAATGTTTGGCGAAGTCGCGCATGGAAAGCGGCAGTAAAACGTGTTACTCTCAATTTGGCAGTAAAAATTTTTATAAGGAGTTGAATGACCAATGAAAAACTATTTTGACCTGAGCGGTCAGGTCGCCATTGTCACCGGTTGTTCCGGCGGACTCGGCGTACAGATGGCCAAGGCCCTCGCCAACCAGGGCTGCGCCATTGTCCCCGTCGCCAGACGACTGGAAAAGATCCAGGAAGTGGCCAAAGCCATTTCGGATGAGTTCGGCGTGGAAACGTACCCGCTGCAGCTGGACATCACGGACACGGAGGCCGTCAACAAGGTCGTTCAGGAAGTGTATGACCACTTCGGCCGCATCGACATCGTCGTCAACAACGCCGGCACAGGCGCCGTCGCCCCGGCGGAGGACATCACCGACGAGCAGTTCGCCGGCGAAATGGACATCGACCTGTTCGGCACCTTCAAAGTGGCCCGTGCCGCCGCCAAGATCGCCATGATCCCGGCGAAGTACGGCCGCATCATCAACATTGCCTCCATGTACGGTCTGGTCGGCAACAAAGTCGCCGGCTCCGCGCCGTACCACGCAGCCAAGGGCGGCGTCGTCAACCTGACCCGCGCGCTGGCCGCCGAGTGGGGCAAGTACGGCATTACCGTCAACGCCATCTGCCCGGGCTATTTCTATACCCCGCTGACCAAGGAGACCCTGGACTCCGACTTCTTCCAGGCCAACGCCCGGACCATGATCCCCGAAGAGCGCTACGGCAACGAGGGCGAACTCGACACCGCTGTCGTCTTCCTCTCCTCCCCCGCCTCTTCCTACGTGACCGGCGTGAACCTGCCCGTAGACGGCGGTTACACCTGCATGTAAGTAATTAAAAAAAGAACCCCCGCCGGAGGTGGGGGTTCTTTTTCTTATGTCGTATAGAAAAACAGTATCGTCGTCGCCAGCAGCATTTGGGCGGTGAAGTAGAAGACCTGGCGCGGGGCGCGCAGGGCGAACTTCTTGAAACGCTCGCCGCCGTAGGACTCCAGGGCCAGCCCGAGGTCGCCCAGACAGAAGAGCAGACCGCCGGCCAGAAGGCACAGGCTGAAAACGCGGTTCACGTTCCAGAGGGCCACCCCCAGCGTGGAGGCCAGACCATACATGGCCGCCACCGCCACAAAGTAGACGCCGAGGGGCACACTGTGCTTCCCGAGTTTCAGGATGAGGGCAATGGCCACATAGACCAGGATGGGAATGGCGAAGAACACCACAGACCAGACCGGCAGGCCGATCTCATAACCGGCCAGCGCACGCCCGAAGGCCACACAGTACAGGCCCTGGCCGAGCAGGAACGCCAGCACGCCGAGCGCGTTGGCCGCGGTCTTCTTGTTGTTCCGGATCTGCTCCGAGAGAGCAACGTCCTTTTC
>CAJGDU010000042.1 GCA_904502175.1 Clostridiaceae bacterium | reverse complement strand
TCCTGTTACGCTTGGCGGGAGGTGATTTCATGTTTATGAATGAAGCGCCCGGAGCGGGCCTGCTCCGCTACGCGCTGCTGCCCGGGGAACCGGTGGACCGGTTTTCGCTGGCGGTCCTGACCCAGAACCCGCCGGAGGGCGTGTTTCGGCTGGGGCGGGAGACGACGGAGGAGTACGACCATCTTCTGGCGGCTGTCGCCGGGTATGCCCCGGTCGGTAACATCGACATCATTGTAAAACAAAACATTACCTTTGAAAAAGTCCTGGAGGCGGTGCAGACGGTCCGGGACGGGCTGCACGGCTGCATGATCCCCGAAGACCAGCTGGTGCTCCGGCCGGAATGGACGTTCCTGTCCGAGGCGGACGGCTCCGTGGGGCTCCTCGTTCTGCCGACCCCGCTGGCGCGGGACCTCTCGCTGTCCTTCGAGGACTATGCCTGCCTTTTGCGCCGGCGGTTTCCGGAGGAAGAGGAGCGGGAGGCCCTGCGGGAAGCGCTCTCGGAAAAAGAGAGTGCTAAACCGAGTGCCAGCACATCGCCGGCTGCCAAACCCCTGCGTCTGCGGCTGCGGGAATTCTGGGAAAACCTGGACTGACAGGGGGACTCCACAAAAGGATGATTCGATAGAAAACGACGTATCTACGTCGTTTTCTTGCATCTTTTAGCACTCTCGAAAGGAAAGTGAAAAAACTTTGCCGAAAGGTGTTGACTTTTCTATAGGCCGGTGGTACATTATTACTGCGATTAGCACTCTAAAGTTTTGAGTGCTAAACCGAGTGCTAAGTCAAAAAGAGAGGTGAGAGGATGCTTCCGAACCGCAGACAGCAGATACTCGCGGCCATCGTCGAACAGTACATCGAGACCGGCGAACCCGTCGGGTCCAAAGCCCTGCTGTCCAAACTGGACATCAATGTGTCCTCGGCCACCATTCGGAACGACATGGCAGAACTCACAAGGCTCGGCCTCATCTACCAGCCCCACACGTCCGCCGGACGCATCCCGACCCAGAGCGGATATCGGTATTATGTCGATCACCTCATGAAGGTCCAGGAGCTGGGGGAGGGAGACCGCCGCCGCATCGAGGCAGGAGTGGACGAACGCTCCGGAGACCCGGAAGCGCTCCTCACCAAAGCCGGAGAAGCGCTGGTGAACTTCACGAACTTCGCCGCCCTCTCCACCACGCCTTCCGATGAGAACGCCTACATCAAGAACATCGAGATGGTCCCGGTGAGCCCCCGTGTCGCCATGGTGGTGCTCCTGACGTCCACCGGCATCCTGAAGAGCAAACCCTGCCGCATGGATGTCACCCTGACCCCGGACCTCAAGGCCTCCTTCGATGAACTGGTGAAGGAACATTTCAACGGTGTCCCGCTGCAGGACATCAGCACCGTCAAGATACAGACCCTGGCCGCCTCTCTCGGCGCGAAGGCCCTGTCCATGTCGGCGCTGCTGGCCACCATCGCGGACCTCGCGGAAATGGCCTCGCAGGCAGACATCCGGCTGGAAGGCAAGTCCAACCTTCTGGGCTACAAGGAGTACAGCGAGAACCTTCCCGCGCTCCTGAAGTTCCTGGGCGATGAAGAGCCGCTGAACATGCTGGTCTCTTCGGGAGAAGGCTCCGGACCGGGCATCGAAGTCCGCATCGGTTCCGAGAACCGCTTCTCCGAACTCGCGAACTCCACCACCATCATCGCCCGGTACCGCATCGGCGACGGGGCCACGGGTGCCATCGGCATCATCGGACCCACGCGCATGAACTATTCCAAACTCATCCCGAGCATCCAATATCTTTCCGACATTGTCAGCAAGGTCCTGTCGGAAGTTTATGAGGAGGATACACTGACCAATGAAAGAAACGAAGAAGAAACCGATTGAAGAAGAACTCGAGCAGGAAGCGGTCGAGGAGGCGGCGGAAGAAGTCGCTGAGGAGGCCGCGGAGGAAACGTCCGAAGACGTGACCGAAGAGACGCCGGAAGAAGAGTCGGCGGACGACGCGCTCGACACCCTTCAGAAAGCGCTGGAGGAGGAACAGAACCGTTACCTGCGCCTCATGGCCGAGTACGACAACTTCCGCAAGCGCTCCGCCCGGGAAAAGGACGGCATCTACACGGACGCGAAGGCCGACGCCTTCACCAGTCTCCTGCCGGTCCTCGACAACTTCGACCGCGCCTTTGAAAACGAAGACGCATCGCCCGAAGACTTCCGCAAGGGAGTGGAGATGACCCGGGACCAGCTGCTCGCTGTCTTTGAGAAAGCCGGTGTGGAAAGCTACGGCGAAGCGGGCGAACCCTTCGACCCGAACCTGCACAACGCGGTCAGCCACATCGAAGACCCGGAGCAGGGCGAGAACGTGCTCGCACAGGTCTTCCAGAAGGGTTACAAACTCGGCGACAAAGTGCTCCGGCACGCCATGGTCGTCGTCGCAAATTAGGAAAAAATACTTTTTCATAAATCAAGTCTTTCAAGACGGAGGAATTCATTATGGCAAAAATCGTAGGTATCGACTTAGGAACCACTAACTCTTGTGTCGCGGTCATCGAAGGCGGCGAGCCCGTCGTCATCGCGAACGCGGAAGGCGCACGGACCACCCCGTCCGTCGTCGCGTTCGGCAAGGACGGCGAGAGAATGGTCGGCCAGGTCGCCAAACGTCAGGCGATCACCAACCCCGACCGCACGGTCTCTTCCATCAAGAGACAGATGGGCTCTGACTTCAAGGTCACCATCGACGACAAGAAATACACCCCGCAGGAGATCTCCGCGATGATCCTGCAGAAGCTGAAGACCGACGCGGAAGCGTACCTCGGCGACAAAGTCGTGGAAGCGGTCATCACCGTCCCGGCATACTTCACCGACGCCCAGCGTCAGGCCACCAAGGACGCCGGCAAGATCGCCGGTCTCGACGTCAAACGTATCATCAACGAGCCGACGGCTGCGGCCCTGGCTTACGGCATCGATAAAGAGACCGACCAGAAGATCATGGTCTACGACCTCGGCGGCGGCACCTTCGACGTCTCCCTCATCGAGATGGGCGACGGTGTCCAGGAAGTCCTGGCCACGGCCGGCAACAACCGCCTCGGCGGCGACGACTTCGACCAGCGCATCATCGACTGGCTGGCCGACGAGTTCAAGAAGAACGAAGGCATCGACCTCCGCTCCGACAAGATGGCCATGCAGCGGCTGAAGGAAGCGGCAGAGAAAGCCAAGATCGAGCTTTCCGGTGTCACCAACTCCACCATCTCCCTGCCGTTCATCACGGCGGACGCCACCGGTCCGAAACACCTTGAGACCTCGCTCTCCAGAGCGAAGTTCAATGAGCTGACTGCCGACCTGGTCGAAGCGACCATGGGCCCGGTCCGTCAGGTCCTCGCCGACTCCGGTCTCAAGACCTCCGAGATCGACAAAGTCCTCATGGTCGGCGGCTCTTCCCGTATCCCCGCGGTCCAGGAAGCCGTTCAGAACCACATCGGCAAAGAGCCCTTCAAGGGCATCAACCCCGATGAGTGTGTCGCCATGGGTGCTGCCCTTCAGGGCGGCGTGCTCGGCGGCGATGTCAAGGGCCTTCTGCTCCTCGACGTCACTCCGCTGTCCCTCGGCATCGAGACCCTCGGCGGTGTCTGCACCAAGATCATCGAGAGAAACACCACCATCCCCACCAAGAAGAGCCAGATCTTCTCCACCGCTGCCGACAACCAGACTTCCGTCGAAGTCAACGTCCTGCAGGGTGAGAGAGAGTTCGCGAGAGACAACAAGTCCCTCGGCGTCTTCCACCTCGACGGCATCCTTCCCGCACGCCGCGGCACCCCGCAGATCGAAGTCACCTTCGACATCGACGCCAACGGTATCGTCAACGTCTCCGCGAAGGACCTCGGCACCGGCAAGGAGCAGCACATCTCCATCACCGCGTCTTCCAACATGTCCAAAGAGGACATCGACAAGGCCGTCCGTGAAGCGGAGCAGTATGCTGCCGAAGACAAGGCCCGCAAGGAAGAGGTCGACCTGCGCAACGGCGCCGACCAGGTGGTCTTCCAGTCCGAACGCATCCTTCAGGACGAAGGCGATAAGTTCGAACAGGCCGACAAGGACGCGCTCCAGAGCGCCATCGACGAGCTGAAAGAAGCGCTGAAGGGTGAGGACACCAACCTCATCAAGAACAAACAGGACGCGCTGCAGGCCAAGTTCTACGAGGTCTCCGCGAAACTGTATCAGCAGAACGCGCCCCAGGGCGACCCGAACGCTGCCGGCTTCGATCCGAACGCCGCGGCCGGTTTCGGCGGCGACCCGGGATTCGGCGGCCAGGCAGGCCCCGATGACGCGGCCGATGTCGACTTCACAGACGTCGACTAAGACTATCTAAAACACGAACGGATCGCTGTGCTCCTTACGGGGCACGGCGACCCTTTCCGAAATGAGGGCATATTTTGGCTGACAAGAGAGATTACTACGAAGTACTGGGCATCGACAAAAGTGCCAGTGCTGACGAAATCAAAAAAGCCTACCGGAAGCTGGCCAAACAGTACCACCCGGACCTGAATCCGGGGGACAAGGAAGCCGAAGTCCACTTCAAGGAAGTGAACGAGGCTTATGAAGTGCTGTCCGACGACCAGAAGAAGGCGCGCTACGACCGCTTCGGCTTTGCCGGGGTGGACCCGAGCTACGGCGGCGGGGCGGGAGGCCCCGGCGGCTTCGGCTTCGACGGCGCCGACTTCGGCGACATCGGCGACATCTTCTCCAGCATTTTCGGCGGAGGCTTCGGCGGCGGTTTTGGCGGCGGTCGCAGAGTGGACCCCAACGCGCCCCGCAGAGGCTCCGATATCAATGCCCGCATGAACATCACCTTCGTGGAGGCCGCGAAAGGCTGCCACAAAAAGGTCCGCACGCCCCGCATCGAGGTCTGCGACGTCTGCCACGGCAGCGGATGCAAGACCGGCCAGCCGGAGACCTGCTCGCAGTGTAACGGCACCGGCCAGGTCACCCAGACCCAGCGGACGGCCTTCGGCATGTTCCAGTCTCAGGCGGAGTGTCCCACCTGTCACGGACGGGGCAAGACCATCAAGGACCCCTGCGACCGCTGCAACGGTCTCGGCATGATCCGCCGCACGGTGGAGGTCGACGTCAA
This sequence comes from Clostridiaceae bacterium, assembly GCA_904502175.1. GTDB lineage: Bacteria > Bacillota > Clostridia > Oscillospirales > Acutalibacteraceae > RUG420. The sequence continues at coordinate 3,227 of CAJGDU010000042.1, read as the reverse complement.
CGTCCCCGCCGGTATCGACAACCATCAGGCCTTCGCGGTCCGCGGGCAGGGCAACTTCGGCCCGAACGGCGGCCCCCAGGGCGACCTGTATGTCGAATGCGTCATCGAGCCCCATGAGATCTTCACGAGAGACGGCTACGACGTCTTCTGCGACGTCGTCGTCACCTACTCGCAGGCCGTCCTCGGCGCGGAGATCTACGTGCCCACCCTCGACGGCAAGGTCAAGTACAACATGCCGGCCGGCACCCAGCCCGGCACGAAGTTCCGGCTGCGCGGCCGGGGCATCGACCCGTCCCACGCCAGCGGCAAGGGCGACCAGTACGTCAACGTCATCGTCGACGTGCCGCACAAGGTCACCGAGCACCAGAAGGAACTGCTGGCGGAGTTCGACAAAGAGTATATCGACAAGCCCGTCAACGATGGGACCGGTGCCGTCGCGTACAACGCGCGCAACAAAAAGAAAAAGCGTCGTTTCTTCGACTGACGCTCTGAAGAAAAAAGTGAGACCGGCTCTGCCGGTCTCTATTGCTTTAAAGTGCTGAAACGTGTATAATCTCTTTTAACACTATTAAAAGTAAGGTGAACGAATTGCTGATTTTCGAATATCTGGAACAGAACGCCAGACTGTACCCGGACGAAGTGGCCCTCGTCGAAGTCTCTCCGAAGTTTGACGAGAAGAGCCGCATCACCTGGAAAGACTACTCTCTGGTCCAGCCGGTCCCCGGAAAGGAATTCCGCCGGGAAATGACCTGGAAGACCTTTGACGATCGGGCGAACATGTTCGCGAACCTCCTCTTCACGCGGGGCATCCGCAAGGGGGAGAAAGTCGCCATCCTGCTCATGAACTCCATCGAGTGGCTCCCCATGTACTTCGGCATCCTCAAGACCGGAGCCGTCGCGGTGCCGCTGAACTACCGCTATGACGCGCAGGAGATCAAATACTGCCTCGAGAAGGCGGACTGCTCCATGCTGGTCTTCGGACCGGAGTTCGTCGGCCGTGTCGAGGAGATCGTCGACGACATCCCGGACGTGGAACACCTGTTCTATGTCGGGGAGGACTGCCCGAGCTTCGCGGACAGCGCCGAAGAACTCATCAAATTCTGTTCGAAAGAAAAGCCGGACGTCCCCCTGACGCTGGAGGACAACGCGGCCATCTACTATTCCTCGGGCACCACCGGGTTCCCGAAGGCCATCCTGCACACCCACCGGAGCCTCGAGCACGCGGCCCTCTGTGAGCAGAACCACCACGGCCAGACCCACGACGACGTCTTCCTCTGCATCCCGCCCCTGTACCACACCGGCGCCAAGATGCACTGGTTCGGCAGCCTCGTCGTCGGCGGACGGGCGGTCCTCCTCAAGGGCATCCGTCCCGAGTGGATCCTGCGGGCGGTGTCCACAGAGCGATGCACCATCGTCTGGCTCCTGGTCCCCTGGGCCCAGGACATCCTGGACGCCATCGACAGAGGCGACATCGACCTCTCCGACCACGTCCTCGACCAGTGGCGGCTCATGCACATCGGCGCCCAGCCGGTGCCCCACAGCCTCATCGAACGCTGGATGAAGCGGTTCCCGAACCATCAGTATGACACCAACTACGGCCTGTCTGAGTCCATCGGCCCCGGCTGTATCCACCTCGGTGTGGAGAACATCGACCACGTCGGCGCCATCGGCATCCCCGGCTACGGCTGGGACGCCAAGATCTGCGACGCGGACGGCAACGAAATGGGCCCGAACGAAGTGGGCGAGATCCGCGTCAAGGGCCCCGGCGTCATGAAGTGCTACTACCGCGACAAGGCCGCCACGGCCGAGTCCCTGAAAGACGGCTGGCTCTGCACGGGCGACATGGCGTACAAAGACCCGGACGGCTTCATCTACATCGTCGACCGGAAGAAAGACGTCATCATCACCGGCGGCGAGAACCTGTACCCGGTCCAGATCGAAGACTTCCTGCGCAAGCATGAAGCCATCAAGGACGTCGCGGTCATCGGCCTGCCGGACGAGCGCCTCGGCGAGATCGCCACGGCCATCATCTCCGTCAAGGAGGACTGCCACCTGAGCGAGCAGGAGGTCAACGACTTCTGCAAGGGCCTGCCCCGGTACAAACGTCCCCGGAAGATCATCTTCGCGGAAGTGCCCCGCAACCCCACCGGCAAGATCGAGAAGCCGAAGCTTCGTGAACTGTACGCGGGCGCCAACCTCGTGGAACAGCAGACGAAGAAATAAGGCAGGGCAAAGGAAGGTATATTATGAAGAAACTCATGCTTGGAAACGAGGCAGTCGCCCAGGGTCTCTATGAGGCCGGCGTCCGCCTGGTCTCCAGTTATCCCGGCACCCCCAGCACCGAGATCACGGAGCACGCCACCAAATACGGCGAGGACGTCATCTGGTGCGAATGGGCGCCCAACGAAAAGGTCGCCATGGAGACCGCCATCGGCGCCTCCATCGCCGGCGGCCGCGCCTTCTGCGGTCAGAAGCACGTCGGCCTGAACGTGGCGGCGGACCCGCTCTTCACCGTGGCCTACACCGGCGTCAACGCCGGCCTGGTCATCGCGGTGGCGGACGACCCCGGCATGTTCTCCTCTCAGAACGAACAGGATTCCCGCCACTACGCGAGAGCCGCCAAGGTCCTCATGCTCGAGCCGGCGGACTCCGCCGAGTGCAAGGAGTTCACCAAACTGGCGTACGAACTGTCCGAACAGTTCGACACCCCGGTCTTCCTGCGGCTCACCACCCGCATCGCCCACTCCTCCAGCAGTGTGGAAGTCTGCGAGCGGGACGAGGTCCCCGTGAAGGAATACACCAAGAACAACCAGAAATATGCCATGCTCCCGGCCAACGCCATCCGCCGCCACGTCGTGGTGGAGGACCGTCAGGCCGCTGAGGCGGAGTGGGCGGAGACGGCCCCGGTCAACAAGGTCGAATACAACGACAAAGCGATCGGCGTCATTGCCGCCGGCATCACCTATCAGTACGCGAAGGAAGCCCTGGGCGACAAGGCGTCTTATCTGAAACTCGGCTGCGTGAACCCGCTGCCGCAGAAGCTCATCAGAGAGTTTGCCGAAAACGTTGACACGCTCTACGTCCTTGAGCAGCTGGACCCGGTCATCGAAGAGCAGGTCCGCGCCCTCGGCATCAAGTGCATCGGCAAGGAGAAGTTCGACCTCAAGGGCGAATACTCCCAGTCGCTCATCGCCAAAGTCATCCTCGGGGAAGAGAAGGAGTCCGTG
>CAJGDU010000041.1 GCA_904502175.1 Clostridiaceae bacterium | reverse complement strand
TCCATACGCTGAACGGTTCCGGCGTGGCCATCGGCCGCACCGTCGCCGCCATCCTCGAGAACTTCCAGAACGAAGACGGCAGCGTCACCGTCCCGGAAGCCCTCCGTCCGTACTTCGGCACAGACGTCATCAAATAATAACAGACAGAAAAAGACCCCCGGCAGCACTGCCGGGGGTTTCTTATGATGGGTTACAGTTTGCTCCAATCCATGACTTTCTTGATGGCCTGGAAGGCAGCATCGAGGATTTTGGAGCCGATGGAAGATGCGACTTTGGAGACGGCATCCGAAATCGCGTTCTTGATCTTCGTGGTCAGACCGGCGATGTGATTGGTCGTGTCGATGCGGTCGGCGATGCGCGCGACGATGGACTTGATGCCGGAAGTGACCGGATGGTCTTCCGTCGTATCGATGGCGTTCGCCACGCCCTTCAGCGCCTTGGCGGTGCGGAGCGCACCGTTCGTGCGCAGGCTCGTCGAGTAGTTGTAGAAGATCCAGTCCCGGTTGACTTCGCCGGTGACGACCGTCTTGGCCCGGGTGGCGACCTGGTCGCCGAACACCAGAAGGTTCTGGGCCGTTTTGCCGTAGGCGTAGAGGTGTTTCGTCAGGTCTTTCGCCAGGTCTTCCTCGGTGCTGTAGAGCAGTTTGCCGCCGAGGTAGTTGTAGGCGAGGTCCGCAAAGTACGTGATGGTGTACTTTGTGAGGTCGTTCTTTCCGGTAAGGGTGTTGGTGATGAGGTCGCCCGTTTTGCCGTCCGTGATATAGTTCAGTACCTTGTCGGCCTCGGTCTTGAAGCTGTAATTGCGGAGCCAGTCATAATAGTCTTCCGCGAAGTAGGGGAGAAGGATGCCGAGGTCGGCGACGGAGGCGTAGTACCAGTCGCGCGGCAGTTTCTCCTCCGGATGCCACTGCAGGTCGATCGTGTAGAAGAACGGGCTGCGGAAGTATTCGTCCGGAACACTCGTCTCAAACAGGATGTACTTGCCCGCGGGCATCTTCTTCGTCAGGATGTTGTGCTTCGGCAAAAGGTCGAGGATCTTCTTCTCGTCTTCCGAGAGGTCGTCGCCGACAAAGGACTTCAGGAGACCCATCGCATATTCTACGATGCTGTCGTTCTGAAGGACCGGATAGATCCACGTGTTGATGTTGTCCGCGTCCAGGTTGCCGTCTTTATCCCAGAGGGGCGTGTCGGTGTTGGCCATGGCCCGACCGAGGTCGATGACCAGATGGATGATGCCGTTGGTGGCGGGGTCCGGGAACACTTCATCGATGAGCTCGTACTCCTCGACTTTGTCAAGGGCGATGCCGCCCATCTTCATGAGGATTTCCAGGGACCAGACCAGCGTGACGTTGTTTTCCGGTCCGAAGTGGACGATGCCGTTTTCGTCCGCCGTCGCCTTCAGGATGGCCGGGAGGCGGATCTCGGTCTCATCGCTCATAAAGTCGATGATCGGGTCTTTGGCCGAGGCCTGCACGAGCGCCCAGTATGTGCCGAGCAGCTTGTACGCGTTTTTGCCGTCCAGGGAGATCTGCGCGTTCTCCTTGTCCCACTTCAGGACTTCGTTGTGGAGAATGCTGAGCTCCTCCCAGGTGAAGCCCTCCGTGCCGAGGAGTTCCATTGCGTTGACAAAGGTGTCCTTGCCGAGCGAAAACGCGGCTTTGACGATCTTTTCGGTCTCGTCGCGATTCACCATCACGAATTCGGAGCCGGGGACGGGCTGATCGCCCAGGTTGGCCGAGGTGAACTCCACGCCCGGGTCCACCGCATCCAGGAAAACGCCCGGCATGGTGAATTCGGCGGTCAGGACATCGACGTCGAAGTCAATGACCCACAGGTCTACGTTGAAGCTGAGGTCGACACTGCCGACATATTTCTCAAAGCCGACATAGTTCGTTCCGCGGGAATCGTCCCGGACCGTGACGGGCACATAACCGACGTCCGGCGCGGCGACCGTATAACCCTCATTGTCCAGACTGCGGATCTCCAGCGTATAGTTGCCTTCCGGCACATTGGTGGCGCCGTAGATGCGGTAGAGGGACTGAAGAGAGTCGACGTTCTGGACGACCCAGCCGAACGCGCCCTGCAGCCACTTGAAGACGGTCTCGGAGAACCCGAGGATGCCGTCTGCCGTGTAGTTGAACGAAGAGAGGAACGAGGCATCGTAGACCGCGTTCTCCGTCAGCTTGTATTCCTGGTTCTGATCGTTGACCAGGTACATTTCCGCATGGGGGACCTCTTCGTTGGAGAGCAGGTTTTGGGCTTCCGCTTTCAGCATGGTGAGAAAGGCGTCGAAACCGCCCTCGTGCCCGAGGGCATATTCGGAGAGCGTGTCGCCGTAGACCATGACGGCCACGTCTTCACTGCCTGCCGGGCCTTGTACCCGTCCGGTGGCAGGATTCACGTTGCTGTCGTTTTCCGCAGCCAGGACCCCGATGGGGACGAGGCAGAGGATCATCGCCACCGCCAGGATGATGCTGATGATGCGTTTTCTCATGGGGTTACTCCTTTCCGGTGTGGTTGCGATTTGCAAAAATTTGTACATTCTAACATTAATATAAAAGATGGGTCCTGTTAAAATGTTAAAATACTATTAACACAGAAAAAGTTTATCTGTATGCGTACAGCAATCAAACGGCGGTCCACGGCGGGTTTTTCTTGCATTTTTTATCATTTGATATATAATAATTAAACATTCGTCTGAATGTAGGGAGAAATATCATAATCAGAAAGGGGATTCGATGACCTCGAATCTGACCGCGGCCGCAAACGCCGCGCACACAAACACACACACAAGCACCATTCCCCGCACAGACCCAGACACAAACACGACCAAAAGAAGACACATCGCCATTGCGCTCATCACGGCTGCCGTCCTGCTCATGAGCTCCGTGGCCGGCGCGCTGTTCGCGTTCGCCGGTGCCACGGCGGGCATCAACGGCAACGGCACGAACGGTGTCTACATCAACATTTACGGACCGTACTACAAGGCACTCGCCAATGAGACGTCCGCTGCCTACGGCAGGGGCGGGTGCGCGTGGTACGCGAGTTCCCGCGCGTCCGAGCTCGCGGGGAAGAACCTCGGCGTCCACAGTCCCGCCAACTGGTGGAACACCTACGCCGCCCAGTACGGGTTCCGGAAGACATCCTATCCGGTCGCGAAGGGCTTCGCCGTCTTTTCGAACCACATGGCGGTCATCGAGAAGGTGGAGGGAAACACGCTCACCATTTCGGAGGGCTCCAACCCCGGCGCGTCCGATGCGGCACACGCCTACTGCGCCATCCGCCAGGTGAACCGGACCGCGTTCGAAAAGAGCAACTACGGCGGCCAGTCCTTCCGGGGTTATATCGACCTCGGTTACCGGGTGGACAACCCGCCCCGGCCGGAGACCAGGCCGGCCGATACGAGCGCGGTGTACATCGCCCAGGGTTCCACGGACAACAAGTGGCACGCCTACCGCGGCAGCACACCGGACTACGGGTACACCGGGATCACCAAAGGACTTTACGGCTGGTGGAAAACGTATAACGGCACCGTGGACTTTGGCGCAAACGGCGTCTTCAAGAACGCCTACGGCTGGTGGAAGGTGACCAATGGAAAAGTGGACTTCTCGTTCACCGGCATCGCCTCCAACGAGTACGGCACCTGGTACCTCATCGGCGGAAAGGTCGATTTCTCCTTCAGCGGAGACATCTCCTGGGCCGGCAGGACCTGGTCCGTCGCCGGCGGCAAAGCCGTCCTCAAGTAAAAGAACAAAAGAAAAACGCCCTGCTTTTCGCAGGACGTTTTTTGTTTTGCTTATTCAGCGGGTTCCTCGGCGGGCGCTTCCGCAGGTGCTTCGGCTGCCGCGTCATAGAGGACTTCAAAGTTTTCGGGCTCGGCGTCGGAGAGAACGGGGTTCTCCACAGCGGCGACGGGCGCCTCGAACGCTTCCGCGTTGACGGCGGCGACTTCGGCCTCTGCCGCGGCGGTTTCCACGACGTCTGCCGGAGCGGCTTCCGTCTCTTTCACCTCAGCGGCTTTCGCCTCGGCGGCCTTCGCTTTGATCTCTTCCGCGTCGAACTTCGGGGCAATGATGCCGTACAGGCTGCCGGCGGAGTCGGAGCGCGGCTCGCGGGCCGGCGCTTCGGGAGCGGGGGAAGAGGAGCGGTCGTTGCGTCCACGGCCTCCGCGGTCATTTCTGCCACGGCCTCCGCGGTCGTTGCGTCCACGGCCTCCACGGTCGTTTCTGCCGCGGCCTCCGCGGTCATTCTTCGGCTGCAGGGGCTCGACGCCTTCTTCCAGGGCGATGACCACGCGGCGCTCGCTGTCGGAGCCGACGGAGTAGGACTGGAGTCCTTCCATGTCCGCGATGGTGGTGTGGATGATGCGCCGTTCGGACGGGTTCATGGGGTTGAGGGTCATGCTGCGACCGTACTTGCGGACACGGCGGCCGTTCTTGCGGGCAATGTCCTTGAGCGTGCGCTCGCGCTTTTCACGGTAGTCGCCCACGTTGATGGAAATGCGGACGGACTTGCCGTCTTCCTTGCCTCTGTTGGCAGCGAGGCGGGTGAGGTACTGGATGCTGTCCAGGGTCTCGCCGCGGCGGCCGATGAGCAGGGAATAGTTGTCCTCGGAGGTGACTTCAAAGAAGTATTCCTTGGCGGACTTCGTCACGTTGATCTCATAATTCTCGATGCCGAGACCCTCAATGACGGTTTTGAGGTACGCATACGCCTTTTTGACGGCTTCCGGAGCGTCGTCCATGGAAACGGGTTCCCGGGGCGCTTCGGCCTTTTCGGCGGCCTTCTCGGCCTTTTTGGGCGATGTACCTTTCTCTGCGGCAGCCTTTTTCGGAGCAGCTGCCTTCTCCTTTTTGGCGTCAGCCTTCTTCTGAGCGCTGACCTTCTTTGCGCCGGAGCTCTTTTTGACAGGGGCTACTTTTACCTTTTCCTCTTTTGCCTCATAGAAGGCACGGACCTCGGCATCCTTGCCGCCGAAAAGACCAAACTTCTTCTTTTCGGGGAACTGGATGACTTCGAACTGTACGTCCGCGTCTTCGGGGGCATTCAGGGCAAGGATGGCCGCCTGCTGTGCTTCTTCGATGGTAGCACCGGTCGCGATCGCATCTTTTACCATGCATTTACCTCCATTCATCCGGCTTCTCCGGATGGAATTTAAAAAAGCCGCCGCTGGTTTCAAGTAAGTAGGAGTAGTAGAGCGGCGGCTGCTTTTTCAGTTTTAGACGTCCGCACCCTGTTTGACGACAAGTTCCTTGGAACGGCGGACGTTCGTCTCGTCGACCAGGACCTGGGCAATGACCTTGTCCGGGGTGTAGATCTTGTCGAGGATGACCATCTGGATGAGACTCAGGATAGAGTTGACGGCCCAGTAAACACCGATACCGACGGGGAAACTCCAGGACAGCCACAGAGACATGAACGGCATGAACATGAGCATGCAGCCCATGGTGGCCATGTTCTGGGTGTCGGAGCCCATGCGGCGGGTACGGATCAGGGAATAGATGGACGTTCCCATGGCGGCGAGGAACGCCAGGATGGGAATGATGATGATGGACGTCTGGTCGTGCCAGATCTGTCCGGGGATGTCGCCGAAGTTGAAGGGGCCGGCCTTGAAGTGGGCGGCGAAGTCGGTGAGGACGTTGTACGCGGAGTCCGGGAACTTGTCGCCGAGGTCCGCCTTCAGCTCGTCGAGGTGGTTGAGGATGGGGATCTCCATCCAGCGGGAGGTCCGGGAACCACTCTCGGTGTATTTCTCAACGGCCTTGGACAGCGTGTCGACCAGTCCGTCGCCGTAGCGGTTCAGACGCAGGATGTACGTCAGCGGCATGTAGATGGCGCCGTAAAGACCCATGATGACGGGCATCTGGATGAGGAGGGCGCCGCAGCCGGTGGACATGGAGCCGAAGCCTTCCTTGGAGTAGAAGTCCTGGATGGCCTGCTGCTGTTCATTGGGGTCGGTGTATTTGGCTTTGATCTTGTTGATGCGCGACTGCATCCGCTTGGTCTTCGCGGTGCTCTTCTGCTGGTTGATGCTGGTGGGCAGCAGGACCAGTTTGACGAGCACGGCCAGGACGATGACGGCCATGAGGTAGTTCTTGCTGAACAGGCTGTAGAACAGCCAGATGAGCCATCCGAACGGATACGAGAAAATGTTATAGATCAGCTTGTAAAAACCCATACTGTTTTCTCCTAGTAGTATTCTTTTTCTTCAGGGACCGGATCGTAGCCGCCGGAAGTCAGCGGGCTGCAGCGGATGATGCGCCATGTGGTGAGCGCGGTCCCCTTGACTGCTCCGAAGCGTTCGATGGCTTCATAGCCGTACTGGGAGCAGGTCGGATAAAACTTGCAGGTGGCGGGCGTGTGGACGGTGATGTGCTTCTGATAAAACCGGATGCTCTTCTTCAGAGCTTCCTGCGGTACGCTCATGGGCGATTCACCCCTTCTGTTCCGGTAAAATGCCGCCTTTTCTCAAGTGTTCCACCATGATCTTTTCGAGGTCATAGCTCTTGCGGTGCCGGGTGCGTCCCCGTGCGACGAACACGATGTCGTACCCGTTCAGACTTTCTTCGTACTCCCGGTAGACGTTCTGGAACGCGGCGCGGATGAGCCGCCGGGACCTGTTCCGCTCCACGGCGTTCCCGATCTTTTTGCTGGTGGTGATACCGATACGACAAATTCCCGCACGGTTCCTCATGAAGTAGGTAACCAGTGCAGGATTGGCGTATGAGGTGCCTCTCGCATAGAGACGTCTGAAGTCTGTATTACGCTTTAAAGTGGTCATGAGCTGCGTTACGCAGAAAGTTTCTTTCTGCCCTTGGCTCTGCGACGGGCAAGGACCTTGCGTCCGTTGCGGTCGGACATTCTTTTACGGAAGCCGTGCTCTTTCGCTCTGTGCCGCTTCTTCGGCTGGTAGGTTCTCTTCACAGTTATCCCTCCGTTTCGTACTTAGGCTTGCAGGTCGTAATTATATAATAAAGAGACTATAAAAGTCAATCACAACATATAGTTGTCCGCCATTGTGGAAAACACAAGACAAATACCCCCGATTTTGTTGTTTTTTACGGCATATTATGATAGAATAAATCAGTTTTATATTTCGCTCAGAAGAGCACATATTTATATGTATTTTTATATAAGTTGTAATAAGTGGAAGTGAGGGTTGTTATGGACTCCTATAACGACATCTGGGAACTGGTCCGGAAGTACTGCAAAGAGCATGTCACCGAGACCATCTACAGCCTCTGGCTGGAGCCCCTGCAGCTGGTGTCCTTCGAGGACGACAAGGTGGTTTTGTCCGCCTCGGAGTTCAAGGCGAACATCATCCGCAGCAAGTTCAAGAACCTGCTGGACGACGCCTTTGAACAGCACATGGGCTTTCCCATCAACGTAGAGATCATCTCGGAAGGGAAGCAGGGCGATACACCTGCCAAGCCCGAAGAAAAGGTCGAGACGAAACCGTCTCATCCCATGGTGAACGACGAACTCACCTTTGAAACGTTCGTCGTCGGTAACTCCAACACCTTTGCGCACGCCGCGGCCCTGGCTGTCGCCAACGCGCCGGGCGAGGCGTACAACCCGCTGTTCATCTACGGTAACTCCGGGCTGGGGAAGACCCATCTGCTCTACGCCATCTGTGAGCGCATCACCCGGGAAAACCCCGATGCAAAAATACTCTACACGAGAGGCGAAGACTTCACCAACGAGCTCATCGCCAGCATCCAGAAACAGACCATGGACAAGTTCCATGACAAATACCGCACGGTCGATGTCCTGCTCGTGGACGATGTCCAGTTCATCTCCGGCAAGACCCAGACCCAGGAGGAGTTCTTCCACACCTTCAACGCCCTCGTCCAGGACAAGAAACAGATCGTCCTGACCTCCGACCGGCCCCCGAAGGAGATCGCCAACCTGGAAGACCGTATCCGCACCCGGTTCGAGTGGGGCCTGCTGGCCGACATCCAGCCGCCCGACCTCGAAACGCGCATCGCCATCATCCGGCGCAAGGCGGAGTCCTATAATCTGGAGCTGCCCGACGACGTGGTCCAGTTCATCGCCGAAAAAATCAAGAACAACGTCCGGCAGCTGGAGGGCACCGTCAAGAAGCTGGTTGCCTACAAGCAGATCAGCAACCAGCCCCCGTCGGTCCAGAGCGCCACGAAAGCCATTACGGACCTCATGAACGAGTTCCAGCCGGTCCCGGTCACCATCGACAGGATCCTCAACGAAGTGGCCCGTACCTACGGCACCACCGTCGAAAACATCACATCGGAGAAGCGGAACGCCAACATCACCCAGGCCCGGAAGGCCGCCATCTACATCGTCCGGGAAATCACCGGCGTGTCCTATGAGGAGATCGGCAAGGCCTTCGGCGGCAAGCACCACTCCACCGTCATGTACAACTATGAGCAGGCGGAGAAAGACATGCAGAAGGACCCGGCCGTCCGCTCCACCATCCAGAGCATCATCAACAACATCAACGAGTCGCAGACGAAC
>CAJGDU010000040.1 GCA_904502175.1 Clostridiaceae bacterium | reverse complement strand
GGCCCTGCTCATCGCCATCCTGCTCATCGTAGGGGTCGCCATCGGCGTCGCCTATGTGGGACGGGAAGGAAGAGAGGCCCAGGAGGCCCTGACGACCACGAACAAAGACACGAAGAACTCCATCAACGTGGTGGACAGCCGTGCCTATGACGAGGAAGACCTCGACGGCGGCCTGTCCAGCGTAGAGATCGCCGAGAAGTGCAAACCGTCCGTCATCGCCGTCATGGTCTATCAGCAGAACGGTGCCAAGTACGGCGAGGGCTCCGGCGTGGTCATGAGCGTCGACGAAGACACGGGGTACTCCTATGTCATCACCTGTGCCCACATCGTCGACACCCCGAACACCATCCTGAAGATCCAGCAGGAGGACGGCACCCAGTACAACGCCACCCTCCTCGGCTATGACAACCGGACCGACATCGGTGTCCTGCAGGTCAAGACGACCAAGCTCGAAGCCGCCGAGTTCGGCGACAGCACCGTCCTGAAAGTCGGCGAACCGGTCTATGCCATCGGCAACCCCGGCGGCACGGCCTTCTACGGCTCCGTCACCAAGGGCATCATCTCCGCCATCGACCGGCCCACCAGCAGCAATGAGACGGGCTACACCATGGAGTGCATCCAGCACGACGCGGCCATCAACCCCGGCAACTCCGGCGGCGCCCTCATCAACTGCTACGGCCAGGTCATCGGCATCAACTCCTCGAAGATCGCCTCCGAACAGTATGAAGGCATGGGTTTCGCGGTCCCCATCAACGTCGCCAAGGGCGTGGTGGACGACATCCTGAAGAGCGGCTATGTCACCGGCAGAGCCAAACTCGGTATCCGCTATGTCCCGGTCTCCGACAACTCCACCTACGCGCAGATCGCCAAGAAGAACAAACTGCCCTCCGGCTCCATCGTCATCGCGGCCATCAATGAGGACAGCGCGCTGGTCGGCACCAAGGCCGTCGCGGGCGACATCATCACCGGCGTGAACGGCGAAGACCTCGAGAAACCCGGCGACCTGCTGGCAGCGGTCGAAGATGCGGAACCCGGCGATGTGCTCACGCTTTCCTGTGCCCACGTCGAGAGCGATTACTCAGTCACCACCTACACCGTCAAAGCGACGCTGCTGGAGGACAAAGGCGAGCAGTCGAACACCGCGCAGGAAGAGTCCACGACTCGTTTCTACTTCAATCCGTTCGAATAAACATATTTATTTAAGAAAAATTTAAGAAATATCGGGCTCGAATCTTTTCGAGCCCGGTTTTTTGTGTTAAGATGGGGGAGAAAGAGGTGAGTAGAGTGGGCGAAAGGGTAAACCCCATTTCCGTCCGTTCGAAACGACGCATAACCGACGCGCTGCTGGAACTCATGCAGAGCGCTCCCTTCTCGAGAATCACCATCAAAGATATCGTCGACCGGGCAGGACTGACCCGGCAGACGTTTTATCACAATTTCGACAGTAAGGAAGACGTTCTGTATTACCGGCTCGATGAGTACATCGAAGGCTTCATCCGCTATCTGTCAGCGCATCAGGTCGACACGTGGGAGGACATCCTCTGTTTCTTCTACCGGTACTGGCAGGAACACGCTGACTTCGTGAAACTGCTCATGGAAAACGACCAGATGCACCTGCTGAGCGGCAGCCTCGAAAAGTGGTTCGAGCCGCTCAGGGCTTCCCGGCTTGACCGGGACGGTCTGACCGAGACAGAGGCAAAACTCTGGTTCGCCTTTGTCAATGGAGCTCTGTCCTCCATTCTGAGTTCCTGGCTCATATCCGGCGGCGGGCTCTCCGCCCGCGCGCTGTCAAAGGCCACACTGTCCATGCTGGACGGGACCACACTGGAGCGAACTGCCTTCAGCAGTCCCGGAAAAGCCGGTCAGGTCGTGGAGCTTCTCGCGTCCGGTTTGCCGGAGGGAACGACGGAATCGAATTGAACAGTTTTTGGAACGGCAGGGAGCTTCCCTGCCGTTTTCATTGACTTGACAATTGACGCATCGCCTTTTTATAATATATTGGTGAAATTTTATAGAAGGGGGTGTATTTTCTAGTCTATGAGCCCTTTAGCTATTGCTTTGATCGTGGTTGCTCTCCTCGGCGGTATCGTCGTCGGATTCTTTGTCGGACAGGCGCATCGCAAACGGGTCGCGGAAGCCACCATCGGCTCCGCCAACCAGGAGGCCACGAGAATCATAAATCAGGCCCTGACCTCTGCTGAACAGAAGAAAAAAGAGGCCATTTTAGAAGCAAAAGACGAAATACACAAAACGCGGACCGAAACGGAACGCGAGCTGCGGGAGCGCCGCACCGAGGTGCAGCGTCAGGAACGCAGAAATATCCAGAGAGAAGAAAACCTCGACAAGAAGACCGCCGCCCTGGAGAAACGGGAAGAGACCCTGAACCAGAAACTCAAGGACGCGGAAGAAAAGGAAGCCGAGATCGAATCTCTGAAGAAGAGCCAGCTTGAGATCCTGGAAAAGATCTCCGGACTCACCGAAGCCCAGGCGCGGGACCAGATCCTGGCGGCCGTCGATGAACGGCTGGACCATGAGAAAGCCACCCGCATCATGGAAGCACAGGAACAGATCAAGGACCGGGCCGACGAACTCGCCCGGGAAATGGTCACCATCGCCATCCAGCGCTGTGCCGCGGAGCGCACGACAGACGCCACCGTCTCCGTCGTCTCCCTGCCCAACGATGAGATGAAAGGCCGCATCATCGGCCGTGAAGGCCGGAACATCCGCGCCATCGAAACCGTCACCGGTGTCGACCTCATCATCGACGACACACCGGAAACCATCACCATCTCCTGCTTTGAGCCGGTCCGCCGGGAAGTTGCCCGCCTGACCGTCGAACGTCTCATCCAGGACGGCCGCATCCATCCGGCCCGCATCGAAGAGACCTTCGAAAAAGCCAAACGGGAAGTCAACCAGACCGTCAAACAGACCGGTGAGCGGGCCGTGCTCGACGCCGGTGTCACCGGACTCCATCCGGAACTGGTCAAGCTCCTCGGCAAGCTGCGTTATCGCACCAGCTACGGCCAGAACGTGCTGGACCACTCCCTGGAAGTCTGCTACATTGCCGGACTCCTCGCCTCTGAACTCGGCGCGGACGTCAAACAGGCAAGACGTGCCGGACTCCTCCACGATATCGGCAAGGCCCTCGACCACGAGTTCGAAGGTTCCCATGTCACTCTCGGCGCCGACGCCGCCAAGAAGTATCGCGAGAGCGAAGCCGTTGTCCACGCCATCAAGGCGCACCACGGAGACATCGAAGCGAAGACCACTGTCGCCTTCATCGTTCAGGCGGCCGACGCCATCTCCGCTGCCCGTCCCGGCGCCCGGCGCGAGAACATCGAAAACTACATCAAACGTCTGGAGAAACTCGAAGAGATCGCCAACTCCTATGACGGAGTCGAGAACTCCTTCGCCATCCAGGCGGGCCGCGAAGTCCGTATCGTCGTCAAACCCGAAAAGGTCAGCGACGACCAGATGGTCATCATCGCCCACGACATCGCGCAGCGTATCGAGAATGAAATGGAGTATCCCGGACAGATCAAGATCCATGTCGTCAGGGAGAGCCGCGTAATGGATTACGCGAAATAAGAAGACTTACCAGCAGGGTCTTTTTCGGGGGTACCGTGAAAGGCCCTGTTCTTTTCGGGTTTTGTATTATGATGAGAGTATTTGCCATCGGCGATGTCGTCGGGAAGACCGGCGTTGCCTTCATCCGTTCCGTCCTCCCGGCGTTCCGCCGGACCGAGGGCATAGACTTCTGCGTCATCAACGGCGAGAACGCCGCACAGAGCAACGGGCTCACGCCGGAAGTCTGTGAGGAACTGTTCGTCAGCGGCGCCGACGTCATCACGACCGGCAACCATGTGTTCCGCCGCAAAGAACTGTACGACTACCTCGACGACAACGGCTTTGTCCTGCGTCCCGCCAACCTTCCCGACAGCGACCCCGGAAAAGGGTACTGCATCGTCGACAAGGGGAGAGTCCGGGTCGGTGTCATCAACCTGCTCGGCACCACCTTCATGGACCCGCTGGAGAGCCCGTTCCTCGTCATCGACCGGCTGATGGAGAAACTCTCCGACTGCAGGATCATCCTTGTGGACCTCCACGCGGAGGCCACCTCCGAAAAACGCGCCTTCGGGTTCTATCTCGACGGCAGAGCGTCCGCGGTCTTCGGGACCCATACCCATGTCCAGACCGCCGACGAACAGGTCCTGCCGCAGGGGACCGGATATATCACGGACCTCGGCATGACCGGGACCGAGCAGTCGGTCCTCGGCGTGGAACCGGACATCATCATCCGGAAGTTCCGCACCCGCATGCCCGAGCGGTTCGACTTCGCGGAAGGCGAACCCATGCTCTGCGGCTGCATTTTCGACATCGATGAAAAGACCGGCAGATGCCTTCGGACGGAACGCATCTGCATCCGATAACAGGAAAGGAGAACAACAGCATGGAACGGGGAAAAACACTCTTCCGGCGGCTGACCGCCCTCGCAATGGTCCTGTGCCTGGTCTGCCTTCTTTCCGCCTGTCAGAAAAAGGGAGACCCTGCCGGTCCCGTCAAAAATGACGACCGAAAACCGGCCGGCATCTCCGCGGACACCGACCTCATCCTGCCCTATTCCAGGGAAGAGGGGGTCAATCCCTTCAGCGCCACCAGCCTCATGAACGAGGCCATCATGCCGCTCATCTATGACGGCCTGTATCGCATCGATGCCTCCTACGAGGCCACCCCGGCACTGGTGGAGAGTTCTGTCGTCAACGGCAGGACCCTCATGCTGACCATGAGTTCGGAGCGCCGGTTCAGCGATGGCTCTGCCATCTCAGCCGACGACGTCAAATATTCCTTCGACCTTGCGAAGAACTCCCTCTACTACGGGACTCTTCTGAGAAATATCGACAGCGCCGTGGCCGGCGGCACGACCACCATCAGCTTCACGCTGTCGAAACCGAACCAGTACATCGCCTCCGACCTGACCTTCCCGGTCGTCAAGGCCGGCACCGCGGACAAGAAAGACAGTGTCCCGGTGGGTTCCGGACGCTTCGTCTACAAGCATTCCGACACCGGCGGCGTCCTGGAGAAAAGCGACCAGTACAAGTCCGAGCGTTTCCGCGCGGAGAAGATCTACCTTCTGAACATCCCGGACCAGGAGACCCTGTTCAACAGCCTCAACATCGAGAGCGTCAACGCGGCGGTGGACGACCTGTCCGAGGGCGTACTGAACCGTGTCACGGCTTCGGTCACCCAGTTCCCGCTGAACAACCTGGTCTACATCGGCATCAAGGAGAACGGTGCCCTGGCCGACGCCAGTGTCCGGCAGGCGCTGAACGCCGTCCTGGACCGCAAGACCCTCATCAGCTCCGGCATGAGCGGTTATGCCGTCTCGACCGATATCCCGCTGAACCCCGACTGGTACGGGGCGAAGGACCTGAAAAAAGAGCAGCCCATGGACCGCTCCAAAGCCCGCACCCTGCTCGGGGAACGGCTGGCGGAGCAGCCGCTGAAGCTCGTCACGCTGGCGGGCAATGCCTTCAAGGAGCAGATCGCCACCGAAGTCGCCAAAGAGCTGAAATCGGCCGGCGTCGCCTGCGAGATCGAAGCGTTGGACGCCGCCGTGTACCGCAGCGCCGTCTCCAGCGGACTGTATGACCTGTATGTCGGCGAAATGCGCCTGACGAACGACATGGACATCTCCGTCGTGCTGGGCGACAGCCAGCTTTCGGGTTCCTGGGACGCCGTCCTCAGCGGTGCCTCCGGGTGCGATGCATTCGTCAAGGCTTTCTATAAGCAGATGCCCTTCCTGACCATCGGTTTCAGGACCGGCATGCTGGCCTATTCCCGGAACATGAAAGAGGACATCGTCTCCATTCCGGGCGACCCCTACGGCAACGTCACGGACTGGAAAATGTCCTGAGAAAAAATTGTCCGAAAAATTGAAATATCCACCTCTGTGTGCTAAAATACACTGAATTCTCGAAAGGCAGGTACCGCAATGGTCAAATTTGAAAACCCGTTGGGCACGATCGAGATCAAAGAAGAATATTTCTCCGAGCTGCTCGGCAGCATCGTCCCCACCTGCTTCGGCGTCGTCGGCATGGCGAACCGGAACACGTTCCAGGGCGTCCGTTCCTTCTTTGCCCGCAAGACCCAGTACCTCGATCAGGGCGTTTCTGTGACCCGCGAACCCGACGGACTTGTCATCGAGCTCCACATCGTCGTAACTTACGGACTCAACATCTCCACCGTAGTTCGGAACATCGTGGAAAAAGTCCGGTACACCATCGAAGAAGTGACCGGCATGAATGTCAAGAAAGTCGACGTCTTCGTCGATGACATGATTTCGTAAGAGGAGTGCGTAAGCTTTGATTTCTGGAGCAGTTTTCCGGGACGCGATGATATCGGCGTCCCATAACATAACGAACCAGCGCGACGCGGTCAACGCGCTGAACGTGTTCCCGGTCCCGGACGGCGATACGGGAACCAATATGTCCATGACCATCCTCTCCGCGTGCAAGGAGCTGGAACGGCTGCCGGACGACGTGACCGTCGAAAAGGTCGCGAAGACCACCTCTTCCGCCATGCTGCGGGGTGCCCGCGGCAACTCCGGCGTCATCCTGTCCCTCATCTTCCGGGGCATCGCCAAGGGCCTCAAAGGCCTGACCGAGGTCGGCCCCCGCGAAATGATCCTTGCCCTGTCCTACGGCGTGGAGTCTGCCTATAAAGCGGTCATGACGCCGACGGAGGGCACCATCCTGACGGTCGTCCGCCTCGCCACGCAGGCCGGCGCCCAGTTCGGAACGGAGCACAAGGACGCGCCCTTTGAGGAAGTGTTCGAGCACGTCCTGGAAGGCGCCAGAGATGCGCTGGCCCAGACGCCGGAACTTCTGCCGGTCCTGAAAAAAGCGGGCGTCGTGGACGCCGGCGGCCAGGGCCTGCTGCTGGTCTTCGAGGGCATGCAGTCCGTATTCCGGGATGGCGTCATCATCCCCGACACCTCTGACACGGAGCCCCGGGAACAGGAGAATGTCGTCCGCCGGGAAGAGGCTTCGAAAGAGGAGCCTTCCGCAGAAGCGCCCGCGGCCGCCGCTGCTGTCCCGCTCACCTCCGGCACGCTCGAATACATCTACTGTGTGGAACTGCTGGTCCTGCGGGACCACTCCTGCACCAAGGACCCGACGGCCCTGCAGGCCTATCTCGAATCCATCGGCGATCAGCTGACGGCAAAAGTGGACTCCGACCTCATCCAGGTCCACGTCCATACGAACGACCCGGGCCGGGCCATGAACCAGGCCCTGAAATACGGTGTCATCGGAAAGGTCACCATCCGGAACATGGATCGCCCCGAACAGGACGACCTTGTCCAGAAGACCGATCTGCATCAGTATCATACCGAACCGAAGCGGCTGGAAGCTGTTTCTGACACCGAAGAGAGCGCACCGGCCTCTGTGGACATCACCAAGGACGTCGGCTTTGTCTCTGTCGCCGCCGGCGACGGCATCGCGGCTCTGTTCCGGGACATCGGCGTCGACGTGGTCGTGTCCGGCGGACAGACCATGAACCCCAGCACAGAAGACATTCTGAACGCGGTGGAGTCCGTTCCCGCCTCCACGGTCTTCGTGCTGCCGAACAACAAGAACATCATCATGGCGGCGGAGCAGGTCATCTCCCTGTCCACCCGGAAGGTCATCGTCCTTCCCACCCGCACTATCCCGCAGGGCGTCACCGCGCTCATCCACTACAACCCGGACCTCCCGGTGGAGGAAAACCACCTGGAGATGAGCCGTTCCCTTGACACCGTCGACACCGCCCAGGTCACCTTTGCGGCCCGGGACAGCGTCATCGACGGCATGAAGATCAAAGAGGGACAGATGCTCGGCATGGAGAACGGCGCCATCACGGTCGTGGAGGACAGCGCGCTCACGGCCGCCTATAAGATCACCCGTCACCTCTGCAACCGCAAGACCAGTATGGTCACCATCTTCTTCGGCGAAGGCGCCACGGAAGAGGAGGCGACCGAGCTGGAGACCATGATCCGCGACAAGTTCAAGGACGTGGAGACCGCGGTCATCCCCGGAGGCCAGCCGGTGTACAGCTACATCATTTCGGTCGAATAAGACGAAGGGCCCCGCAACCGGCGGGGCCTTTTATGCTATAATACAGGAAGAAAGGAGGGAGCCTCATGTTCATGGAATACAATGTCAGCCAGCTCAAAGGCGTCGGGCCGAAGCGTGTCGAACAGTTCGAACGCCTCGACGTCCACACCATCTACGACCTGCTGCATTTCTATCCGCGGACGTACCAGGACTGGTCTTCGCCGGTCCCCATCTTCGGCGCGGAACTTTCCGAAGAGAAAGTCTGTGTCCGTGCCACGGTCCGCTCGGCGCCCTCCCGGTTCCGTGCCCGCAGCGGCATCACCGTCTTCGAGTGCCGGGTGTACGACGCCACGGCCACCATGAAGGTCGTCATCTTCAACAACAAGTACGCGGCCGCCAAGCTGCAGCAGGGAGAGGAATACCTCTTCTACGGCAAGGTCACGCTGGACGGCAACCAGCGGGAAATG
>CAJGDU010000039.1 GCA_904502175.1 Clostridiaceae bacterium | reverse complement strand
CTGCCGTCATAGAGATAGGTGGGTGACGTCGTATCGGCGAAAACCACCACGACCACGGGCGCGCCGTAAAACGGGTCGGTGTCGGGCTGTCCGAGCTCCCGCGCGTTCATGGTGGATAAGAGATGCAGGGTCTCAGGGTCGCGGATGGCCACAAAATAACAAGGCTGTCTCCCCATGCCGCTCGCGGCAAACAGCCCCGCGTACAGAACCTGGTCCAGTTCCGCAAGACGGATCATTTTGGGCTTGAACTTGCGGATGCTGCGTCGCCTGGTCATAAGGTCCACAAATTCATTCATCATTTCATCTCCCTTCTTCAGGGTTTTTCTTCCAAGACAGATTATAGCACTCTCCGTACTTTCCCGTCCACGAATTTACAAACGTATTACTTTTTAGTATAATAACAGATTACATAGGGAGATTTTTATCATTCTTTGAGAGAAAGTTGAGAAGAACCTCATGAAGAAAGTCATCATCATCGGAGCGAACCTCGGCGGTCTCACCTCGGCGGTCCTTCTGGGACGGGCCGGATGGGACGTCACGGTATTCGACCGGCTGAGCAGAGACGCCATCGGCACCGACTGGGTCGAGAACATCGACCTCGCCGTCTTCGACCGACTGGAACTCGATCCGCCGCCGGCAGACTGCTACCGGAAGAAAAAGAACTGGGCGTTCCTCTCCCCGGACGAAAAGACCGTCGCGGTCGCCTACGGTCCGGAGGAGTCCCGGGAAGTCCTGGTCGACCGGAAGAAGCTGACCGAATACCTTCTGTCGCTGGCCGCCATCAACGGGACGTTCCATTTTGAGACGGAAGTCACGGAACTGCTGGTGGAAAGCGGTCAGGTGGCTGGCGTCCGGGCCGGCGGCGAACGCTATCCGGCGGACCTCACCATCGACTGCACCGGTCCTCTGTCCGACCTGCGTCAGCAGCTGCCGAAGTTTTATGGCATCTCCCCCGCCCCGGATCCGGCCGGCATGCTGGCGGTCCGCCGCGGGTTCTATGAGTGGGGCGACGGCGCCCCCATGCCCAAGCAGACCAACAAACTGTACCTGCGTCAGGGCGGCGAGACCGGCCTTGCCTGGTGCATCTCCGACGTCCGGGACTACTACGCGGACGTGCTGGTGGCCCGCATCGGCAACGTCACCGAAGAAGATGTCGAGAAGACCGTCGAGGCCCTCCGCCCCGGCAACCCCATCATCGGCGAAGAGCAGACCGGAGAGCCCGTCGCGGCACTCCTGCCCCTGCGCCAGGCGGTCACCAAAATGGTGGTGCCCGGCTACGTCATCCTCGGCAACACACCGTACATGACCATCCCGGTCATGACCCCGCCCCTGTCCGACACCATGGACGCCGCCCGCATCCTGGCGGAAGTCCTCGCGGTCAACGACGGGTGCCGGACGGACGACCTCTACGTCTTCCAGGTCCGGTTCTGCCGGGAATACATCGCCAAAGAAGTGGCGGCCGACGTGTTCCGCGCCTGGCTGTTCTCCACGGACATCGAGGACCAGAACTTCCTGTTCGAGTCCGAACTCATCGACGGCGACTTCCTCTCCGACCTCATGGCAGGCAACATCCCCAGCATCACTTCGAAGGGCCGCGGGTTCTTCGGCATGGGCGTCAAGAAACCCTCTGTCGTCAACGAACTGCGCGCCATCCTGACCGAGATGCAGGAGGCCTACGACCTGGTCCGGGACATTCCGGACACCTACAACAAGACCACCTTCGGCCGCTGGCAGGCGGAGCTGGAGTCTCTGGACCGGTAAGTCTCAAAAACACAAAAAGAAAACCGACTTCCAAACGGAAGCCGGTTTTTTGTTTTGGGTTACTGTTTGTAGCACCAGTCGAGGCTGACCCAGCCGGTGACACCGTCGTAGGTGACACGGCCCCAGTTGCCGTTGACCTGGCTGACATAGATGGTCGTGTTGCCGGGGATGCGGCCGAGAACGGTGCTCGTGTCTCCGGGCGCGCTGCGGATGTTCAGGTTCGAGGAACCGGTGTTGACCAGGTAGTTGCCGGTGGTGTAGCCGCCTGCCGGAGCGTTCGGCGTGGTGGTGATGGCACCGGTCGTGGTACGGGTGGTGTTGTACCGCGTGGTCGTGGTCGTGGTGCGGAAGAAGTTGTTCCACCAGTTCGTGCGGGTCGTGGTGCCGTTGGTGTTGCACTCGGCGCCGACGTTGAGGTAAATGTAGCCGACGAACTCGCCGCCGTTGTTGCCCTCAAGTTTCTCACGGGTGGTGGTGTAGATGATGCAGTAGCCGTGGTCGGCATCGGACTGCGGTGTGGCGCCTTCACTGACGGTGATGACGCTGCCGTCGATGCGCTCAACGACCAGCATGTGGTTCGTGTAGATGGCGAAGCATTTGGCTCTCGGGGTGTAGCCCTTGGTGAAGCCGTAGTTCGCGTAGTAAGTGTTCCACCAGTTGGAGGGGCCGTGGATGGAGATGTTCTTGCCCGTCAGCTCTCTGGCGCGGGAAGAAGCGAACCAGGCGCAGCCGCCGCGGCGATACGCGTAGCTCGTGGTTTCGGCCAGCGTGGTATAGGGTGCCGCGTTGATGTTGATATAGATGCCGTTCAGTCCGTTGTTCATGATGCCGGACGGCGCGAGCGCGGAGGAATCGGGACCTCCGAAAATGGCACCCGCCGCAATGCCGACGACCATGACCAGTGCGGCCAGGACGGAAATGATTCTCTTTTTCATTGGGGAAAACTCCTTACAGTTGTGTGTGTTGTGTGCTTGTCTGTATGCCCGTTCACAGGACAAATATTACAAGTTGTGATATATCTTCGTAACAATTTGTAAATATTTTAGCATAGGCGCCCCCTTTATACAAGTACTTTATCGTCTTCTTTTATGTATGTAATGAAAAACAGGAATATTAATAACTTTGCGGTTGAATTCAGGGTCGTTTTCCGTCAAAATTGATATTGCGATACTTTTGGAATGAGAAATTGAGAATGATTCTTGGGAGAGTATGTAATGACCATATTTTCATTTCTGACTTTGATCGGAGGTCTGGCCTTTTTCCTGTTCGGTATGAACGTCATGTCTTCGAATCTGGAAAAGGTCGCCGGCGGTAGGCTGGAAGTCATCCTGCAGCGGCTCACGTCCAACCTTTGGAAGAGCCTTGCCCTGGGTGCCGCCATCACCATCGCCATCCAGTCCTCCTCCGCCCTCACCGTCATGCTGGTCGGTCTCGTCAACTCCGGCATCATGGAACTGGGCAACACCGTCGGCGCCATCATGGGCGCGGACATCGGCACCACGCTGACGGCCTGGATCCTGTCCCTGAGCGGCATCCGGTCCGACAACATCTTCATGTCTCTGCTGAAACCGCAGAACTTCTCCCCCATCGTGGCCCTCATCGGTGTCGGCCTCATCATGGAGGCGAAGACCCAGAAGAAGAAAGACATCGGTGCCATCCTCGCCGGCTTTGCCGTCCTCATGTACGGCATGACCCTCATGTCGCAGGCCGTGGCGCCCCTTGCGGAGAGCGAGAAGTTCACGAGCCTTCTGACCGCCTTTGACAACCCCATTCTCGGTCTGCTCATCGGCACGGTCTTCACCGGCATCATCCAGAGTTCCGCCGCCTCCATCGGCATCCTGCAGGCCCTGTCCATGACGGGCACCATCACCTACGGCGCGGCCATCCCGCTCATCATGGGTCTCAACATCGGCACCTGTATGACGGCCCTTCTGAGTTCCATCGGCGTCAGCACGGACGCCAAACGGGTCGCGGGGGTCCACATCGCCATCAAAGTCCTCGGCGCCATCATCGCGTTCATCCCGTTCTTCATCATCCGGGAGCTCACCGATATCCCGCTGTTCGGACAGACCATCAGCCCTGTGGCCATCGCGGCGGTCCACTCCATCTACAACATCGCCATGGTCCTCATCCTGCTCCCCTTCAACCAGCTCATCGTCAAGTTGATCAAGAAGATCGTCCGGGGCAGGAAGGGCAGAGAAGCCGAAGAGGAGCGCCCCGCCGTTCTGGTCGACGACCGTCTCTTCAATTCCCCCAACATCGTGGTCGACCAGTGCAAGCAGAGCACCATCGAAATGGCCCATCTGGCCTCCGACTCCTTCTCCCTGTCTCTGTCTGCCTTTGAAGAATACGGCGACGAGAAACTGGATACCATCAACAAATTCGAAAAACGGCTCGACGTCCTGGAAGATGAACTGACCGCCATCCTCATCCGCCTGTCCGCCAAAGAGCTGACCGACTCCGTCAACAACGAGGTCAACGAGATCCTCTACTGCATCCGCGAGTTCGAGCGCATCGGCGACTACGGCGTCAACATGGTCAACAACGCGAAAAACATGGTCGCGCGGAAAGTCGTCTTCTCCGACACCGCCAACGCCGAGATCGATGTCCTGAACTCCGCCGTCCGGCAGATCTTACAGATGACGGTCGACTGCTTCGAGCACGACGACGTGAAACTTGCCACGAAGATCGAACCGCTGGAAGAGGTCATCGACGACCTGGTCGACACCATCAAGAACCGGCACATCGACCGCCTGCGCTACGGCGACTGCCGCGGCGACACCGGTATCACGCTGGACGACTATGTCACCTTCTGTTCCCGTGTGTCGGACCACTGCTCCAACATTGCTATCACGGTCATCCAAACTCACAAGACCGCGCTGGAGGCTCATCAGTACCTCAACCAGGTCAAGACCGACGACGAACTGTTCCGCGAGAACTACGAAGCTTTTACGGAAACGTTCCGGCTGCCGGAATACCACTGGAAACAGAAACAGAAGAAAATGGTGGAGGCCTGACCCTTCCCCGCAGAAACAAAAAAGCGACCTCAAAACGAGGTCGCTTTTCTTATTCTGTTCAATTGATTCAAACGCCGCTGGCCGAGCTGACATAGGTGGTCGTGTAGGCCGAGGTCCCCGTAATGGGAGCAATGGTGGTGCTCGTGACCGGGGCGGTCGTCGTGGTCGTCGTGGGTGCCGCGGTGGTCGTGGTAATGGCGGCTGCCACTTCGGAGTCGGCTTTGTAGTAGATCCAGGTGTTCTTCGTCTGGTTCATGAGGGTCTGATAGTCCCAGAGCTTGCTGCTGTTCGTGTAGCTGAAGGGGTCGTTCACCTGGAACTTGCCGTTCTTGTAGCCGTAGAGGACGATGAAGTGGCCGCTGTGGACCGTGAAGTCGCCCTTGCCGACGGACAGGATGACCATGCCGCCGTTGCTCAGCGCTTCTTTCAGCTGGTCTTCGGTATACTTCGCCTGGGAGGTGACCGCCAGACCGTAGTGCTGCGCGCCCTCCGACAGGAGCGTCCAGGCCGTGCCCACGCCGTTGACGTAGTAGCCTTTTTCCATGGCGTACTGGGCCACCGCGTACGGGTCGATGGCGGCGTTGCGGGTGAGGCCGTAGGCGACCATGGCGACCGCCGTGGGACCGCAGGCGGAAACGGCCATGCAGTTCTCACCGTAGATGGAGTAGCCCCAGCGCTTGTCCCACTGGACGAAGAGCGGATGGGCGGACTTCTTCTCTGCCGCGGTCAGACCGCCGTGGCCGACGGGTTCCATGTCCAGGTAGTCCGCGACGAAGTCGAGGATCTCCGGGTTCATTTCCAGGTCATCGATGAGGTACTGCGGATAGTCCTCTTTGTGGGCCATGATCTTCTTGTACCGCTCGCTGTTCCGCAGCATGTCCTTTTCCTCGTCGGTCAGGACCCGGGCCGTGCCCTGGTTCTTCGTGACCGTCTCGGCGGTGACAGCGGTGGTCTCGAGACCGGCATTCTTCGACGCGTGGCGGCTCTGGACGAGCTTCACGATGCCGAAGACGGCGGCAGCGAGTACGAGAAGGGCCAGCAGGATGACAAGGAACTCTCTGAGGCGGGAGCGTCTTCTGCGGGGACGGCGGCTGCCTCCCCGGTCGGTGCCCTTTCTGCCATAGTCTTTGCTGTAGCTGCTGGCATAGTAACCGGTACTGCGGCGATCCATCTCTTTTTTACTCATGACGACCCTTCTTTCTGTAACCGGAATGTTTTCACTAAATATAACGCGGGAGAAGAAAAAATGCAACTGAAAGACCCGGAACAGAAGTTCCGGGTCGGATGGTTTTTGTTAAGCTTTGTTGAGGTAGTCGAGGGCGACCCAGCCGGTGATCCCGTTGAAGGAGACCTTGCCGAAACCGTTGCTGATGCCGGAGACATAGACGCGGGTGCCGTGCGGGATCTTGCCGAGGATGCCTGCCATGGAGTTGGACTTGGAACGAAGGTTCAGGCTGTTTCCATGGGAGTTGACTTTGTAATAGCCGGTACCGCTGACTGCGGAGCCCGTGCTGTTGGCGCCTTCATTGCCGCTGACACCGAGGTAGACATAGCCGCGGCAGCCGCCGTAAAGGCCTGCGATGGACGAGACCGGAAGGGTCCGGATGACACAGTAGCCGTGGGCGGGGTCAGAGATGGGCGTGGCACCTTCGGAAACCGTCGCGATGCCGTTGTTGATCTCTTCGATGACGAACACGTGGTTCGGGAAAATGGCGAGGGACTTCGCGCGGGGCTGACTGCCTCTGGTGAAGCCGTACAGCGCGTACTTGGAGTTCAGCCAGTTGGCCGGTCCGTGGATGGAGATGTTCTTGCCGGTCAGCTGTCTGGCGCGGGAAGAAGCGAACCATGCGCAGCCGCCTCTTCTGTAAGCGACGCTGGTGGTCGTTGCCAGAGTGGTGTAGGGAGCCGCGTTGATGTTGATATAGATGCCGTTGAGGCCGTTGTTCATGATACCGGCAGAGCAGGAGGCCTCGGACTTGGTGGATGTCATGTTGACGACACCGACCGTCAGGCCAACGATAAGAACGAAGGTAATGATCAGAGAAATGATCTTGCTCTTGCTAACGTTTTTGATGTTCATGTTTCCTCCAGAAAATTACAAAAGGGTTACATTGCGTTACATTTTAATGATTAATATAGAGAAAATCAACCCTATTTTGTAATTTTTGGGAGTCTTTCATGGGTTTTTTCCGTGTTTCACGCTGTTTCATAGCAATTTGCACAAGAAAAACGCACAATATTTAGTAAAAATAAGGACTGCCGAAAATGCGGCAGTCCTTAACATTTATTATTAATAACAATAATAATTGGCGAAAAACGTCGAAAATCAGTCGAGTTTGAGGTCTCCCTCTTTGACCCAGCCGATCTTTTTCAGGCCGAAGTTGATGAGCGGGCACAGGATGGCCGGCAGCACGAAGCAGATGAGCAGGAGGCCGACCCAGTCCATGGCCGTAATGGCCGCTTTGGAGCCGGCGGCAATGTCGTTCACCCAGCCGGTGTAGACGCCGATCTGACCCACGAGGCCGCAGGTGCCCATGCCGGAGGAGACCGGGGTGCCGTTCATCTGCATGCGGAACACGCAGGTGGCGAGCGGTCCGGTGATGGCCGAGGTGATGATGGGGGCGATCCATATCCTCGGGTTTTTGACGATGTTGCCCATCTGGAGCATGGAGGTGCCGATGCCCTGGGACACCAGTCCTCCCCACTTGTTCTCCGGGAACGACATGAAGGCGAAGCCGATCATCTGAGCACAGCATCCGGCCACCGCGGCACCTCCCGCAAGGCCCGTGAGGCCCAGGGCGGCGCAGATGGCCGCGGAGGAGATGGGCAGGGTGAGCGCCATGCCGACAAAGACCGCCACCAGGATGCCCATGAGGAAGGGCTGCAGGTTGGTGGCCCACATGATGAGGTCGCCGACCCACATGGCGGCGCGGCCGAGGGCCGGGGCCCACCAGGCGGCCAGCGCCACGCCGACGCCGATAGTGACGAGGGGCGTGACCAGGATGTCGACCTTCGTCTCCTTGGAGACGAGCTTGCCGAACTCCGCCGCCAGGATGGCGATGACGAGGACGGCGAGGGGGCCGCCCGCACCGCCGAGCGCGTTCGCGGCAAGTCCGACGACAATGAGCGAGAACAGCACCAGCGGCGGCGACTTGAGCGCGTAGCCGATGGCAGCCGCCATGGCAGGACCTGCCATGGCCGTGCACAGGGAGGCCACGCTGTACTCGGTGGCGCCGACGGTGGCGATGGTCTTCACGAGGAAGTCCAGCGCGTGGAACTGCGTGCCCAGCGTGGAGAGGATGGTCCCCACCAGCAGGGTGCAGAAGAGTCCCTGTGCCATGGCACCGAGCGCGTCGATGCCATAGCGTCTCAGAGAGATCTCAATGTCTTTCTTCTCTAAAAATGCTTTGACCTTTCCGGTCGTCATCTGTTTTTCTTCAGCCATAATGAATCATCAGCCTATCTTTTCAAAGTCAGCGACACCATGTTTGCACAGCGGGCAGATGAAGTCGTCCGGGAGCTCATCGCCTTCGTAGATATAGCCGCAGACGGTGCAGACCCAGCCCTGTTTGCCCTCGGTGTCGGGAGCCGGTTTGATGTGTTTCTGATAGTAGGTGTATGTTGCGGTGTCCGCAGTGCCGAGGACGCGGGCCTCTTCCACGGTGCAGATGAACATGCCGTGGGTATCAAGGTCCACATACTGCTGGACCTTCAGGGACATGACGGCGTTGATGTACATGGGCAGGAAGATGAGGCCGTTGTCGGTACGGGGCAGGTCGCCCATGCCGGCGAACTTGTCCGCGTCGCGCCCGGACTGGAAGCCGTACTGCTTGAAGATGCTGAACGGGGTCTCGACCGTCAGGCAGTTGACGTTCATGATGCCCGTCTGCTTGACGATGTCGTGCGAATAGTTCCGCTTGTTGATGCAGACCGCGATACGGTTCGGGTCG
>CAJGDU010000038.1 GCA_904502175.1 Clostridiaceae bacterium | reverse complement strand
GTTCAGCATCATGAAGTGCGGTCTCGTTTCCCCGGCCGCTCCCGGCTCCATCATCGCCTTCATGTCGATGACTCCGAAAGACAAGATGTGGCAGACCATCGTCGGTGTCCTGCTGGCCACCGTGGTCTCCTTCCTCATCGCCGCGCCCATCATCCGGTTCACCGATAAGGGCAAGGCCCTCGACGAGGCTCAGAGCGAAGTCGCCGCCAACAAGGCGAAAGCCAAAGGCGCTGCTGTCGCCGCTGCCGCCGGCACCGTGAAGGCTGCCGCCGACGTCAAGAAGATCATCTTCGCCTGCGACGCCGGCATGGGCTCCTCCGCAATGGGCGCCACCAAGTTCCGCAACCGCATCAAAGCGGTCCGTCCCGACATCACTGTCACCAACACTTCGGTCGACAATATCCCCGCTGACTGCGACATCGCCGTCGTTCAGGAGATGCTCATCGACCGGGCCATGAAGTCCGCGCCTCAGGCGGAGATCATCTCCATCGGCAACTTCCTCGCCGACCCCAACCTCGACATCCTCTTTGAAAAGATCACGGCTGACCCGGTCTCTGCGACCACAGAAGCCGCCGCCATGGAAGCCGCGGCAAACGAGGCGCCCGCAGAAGCGCCTGCGGCAGAAGATAAACCTTCGGTCATGCACGCCAGCGGCGTCCTGCTCCAGCAGGTGCCGGTCAGCAAAGAGACGGCCATCCGTCTTGCCGGTAAGCTCCTCGTCGATGAGGGCTGTGTCGAACCGCCCTATGTCGACGCCATGCTGGAACGTGAAAAAGTCTTCACGACCTATATGGGCATGGGCATCGCCATCCCGCACGGCACCTCCGAAGCGAAGTCTCAGGTCAAAAAGACCGGCATCACGCTGGTCCAGTTCCCCGAAGGCGTCGACTTCGGCGATGAGAAAGCCAACCTCGTGTTCGGTATCGCCGGCATCGGTGACGAGCACCTCGACATGATCCAGAAGATCGTCCAGGCTCTGGACGACCCGGAAGTCCTTCAGAAGATGAAGACCACCGACGACGTCGACTGGATCCTCGAGCAGCTTTCCTGACAGAATTGAAAAAGCATCTCCCGCAAGGGAGATGCTTTTTTTTACTTTCTATTCGTCTTTCAACGGAACGTTGTAGACGATGAACTTGTTGTTGTGCAAAATCTTCAGGAACTGGGCGAGCCGTTCCACGGGCTTTTCTTCCTCCGGGAAGGCGGCCGCGAACTCGTCGGAGAGCTCGAGGACGGTCTTTTTGCCGTCCATGGCCTGCCAGACGAAGCTGCCCATTTCATCGAGGTCGATGTGGCTCACTTCCGGCTTCTTGAAGAGGACGGACGCGACCTTGTGATAGGGGCCGGTCCACCGGATGTGCACGGTCACTTTGCCGTCTTTCGCGACATCGTACTCGTAGTTTTTGTTTCTCCTCGGCACATAGTCGAGGAAGTTTTTCGGCTTACTCATCGCTCTGGTCCCCATCATACCTGACATCGGACTTTTTGGCGATGGACTTCAGGTTCTTTTTGCCGAAGCAGACATAGACCAGCGTGGCGAGCATGAGGAGCCACATGATGAGGGCGCCGACCTGCCCGATGCTGAACTTCGAGGAGAAGTCGATGTCGAGGTGCGCCACGGCGAAGACGGCGAGCAGGATGCCCATGAGGCCCTCGCCGGCGATGAGACCGGAGGTGTACAGGGTGCCGCGTTCCACAGCTTCCTTGTTGAGCTTCTCGTTGTCCTTCGTCCGTTTTTCCACGAACCAGCGGATGACGCCGCCGCACATGATGCCGGCGGACAGGGAGAAGGGCAGGTACATGCCGACGGCGACCGGCATGACCGGGACGCCGAGGATCTCAATGACAATGGCGACAAAGACGCCGATGAAGATGAGTCCCCAGGGCAGCTGCGCGTTCATGATGCCTTCGACGATCATCTTCATCATCATGCCCTGCGGGGCGGGGATCTCGGTCCCGCCGAAGCCCCAGGCACGGTTCAGAAGGTCGAGGACATAGCCGATGGAAATGGCGGAGGCGATGCATCCGATGATTTCACCGACCTGCTGTTTCCGGGGCGTGGCGCCCACCAGGAAACCGGTCTTGAGGTCCTGAGACGTATCGCCCGCGATGGCCGCGACGACACAGATGATGCCGCCGATGGCGATGGCGCCGACCATGCCCTTGGTGCCGGCGGTGCCGGTGACCTTCAGAAGGACGGTGGTGGCGAGCAGCGTGGCGATGGCCATGCCGGAGACCGGGTTATTGGACGAGCCGATGAGGCCGACCATACGGGAAGAGACCGCTGCGAAGAAGAAGCCGAACACGACGACCAGCAGGGCGCCGAGGGGGTTGACCGGGAAGGTCGGCAGCAGCCAGATGAGCAGGACGAGCGCGAGGACCAGGCCGATGACGAGCGGCATGGGGAGGTCCTGCTGGGTCCGGGGAAGCAGAGCCGCCGGCTGATCGCCCTTCTTTTTGCCGAAGGTGGACATGGTGGCTTTGAAGGTGCGGACGATCATGGGGAAGCTCTTGATGAGCGAGATGACACCGCCGGTGGCGACGGCGCCGGCACCGATGTACCGGACGTAGGTGCCCCAGAGGGTGCCGGGACTCAGCGTGTTGATGACTTCCGTCCCGGGGAAGATGGTGGCATCGGCGCCGAAGAGCGCGATGACCGGCATGAGGACGAACCAGCTGAGGGTACCGCCCGCGAACATGTAACTGGAGATCTTTGGTCCGCAGATGTAGCCGACGCCGGCGAGGGCGGGCAGGACCTGCATACCGAGGGACGAACCCTTGAAGAACTTGATGTCATGTCCCACTTCCGAGGGCCAGAACTTGAAGCCGTCGGTCAGGAGCTTGTACAGAGCGGCAATGCCGAGGCCGCTGAAGACCGCGCCCGCTTTGGAGCCGCCTTCTTCGCCGGCCAGAAGGACTTCGGAACAGGCGGTGCCCTCCGGGAAGGGAAGGACGCCGTGCTCCTCGACGATGAGGGCCTGGCGCAGGGGGATCATGAACAGGATGCCCAGAAGGCCGCCCACGAGGCAGATGAGGGTGATGGTCAGCATGCTCGGTGTCTCGATCTTGCCTTCCTCGGCCCACAGGAACAGGGCGGGGAGGGTGAAGATGGCACCGGCGGCAAGAGACTCACCGGCGGAGCCGATGGTCTGGACCATATTGTTCTCCAGAATGGAGTCTTTCCGGAGGATGAAACGGATGATACCCATCGAGATGACGGCGGCGGGAATGGACGCGGAAATGGTCATGCCGACCCGGAGTCCCAGGTAGGCGTTCGCGGCGCCGAACACGACGGCAAGCAGGATGCCGAGGAGGATGGATGTTACGGTGAGTTCGGGAACAATGCGGTCAGCCGGGATATACGGCTTGTAGCTGGCCCCTTTGTTTTCAGACATGTGCGATTACCTCTTTTTGATTCTTCTTTATTCGGCAAGTTTTGCCAGAACGTCCACGACCAGTCGGTAAAACTTTTCGCAGGACGCCAGATCCATTTTTTCATCGGGTGTGTGGACCCCTCTCATGGTGGGTCCGATGGAGACGGGGTCGAGGCCCGGGAGGTTCGCGTAGAACAGGCCGCACTCGAGGCCCGCGTGGATGCCTTCCACCTTCAGCTCTTCTCCGAAGAGTTCCCGATAACTCTGTTTCATCGTCTCACAGAGGACGGAGCCTTCGACCTTTTCCCAGCCGGGATAGGCGCCGGAGACCTCGGTCTCGAACCCGAAGGTCTTCGCGGTCAGGGCGAGCTCATCGGTCACGGCCTCCATGAGGGAGTCGACGGAGCTGCGGGGCGCGAAGTTCAGGACGGCGCTGCCGCCGCTGACCGAGACGATGCCGAGGTTCAGGGACGTGATGATGAAGTCGTCCATGAGCGGGTCGCGCTGTTTGACCCCGTTCGGGGACAGGACGATGGCGGAGATGACCGCCTCTGTGTCTTCCCGGGACAGGACTTGCGCGCCGTCGGTGGTCGTTCGCCCGACCGTGACGTCGATGTCCGGTTCCAGGGCGTGGATCTCATGGACGAACGCCTCACCCAGCGTCTTCCAAAGCGCGGCGGCCGCCTCTGCTTTCTCAGAAGTGGGGAACCAGAGGACCGCTTCGGCCTCCCGGGGGATGGCATTCCCTTTGGTGCCGCCCAGGAATGAGACGAGACGGGCGTCCGGGTCGTCCAGGGCTTTCAAGACCGCGCGGGCGATGAGCTTGTCCGCGTTGGTGTGGCCGAGGTCGATGTCGGTGCCGGAGTGGCCGCCCAGCAGTCCTTTGACCGCGATGGAAACGGTCTCCCCGGGAAGGGTCTCCGCGGTGACGGCCCGGGTCAGGATGTAATCCATCCCTCCGGCGCAGCTGACGGTGGCAACGCCCTCGTCCTCGGAGTCGAGGTTGATCATGAGACGGCCGTCCAGCGCGCTGTAGTCGAGCGCGGCGGCGCCCAGCAGACCGACCTCTTCGTCCGTCGTGAAAACGCATTCCAGCGGCGGGTGAGAGAGGGACGGGTCTTCCAGAAGGGTCATCATGGTGGCGTCGGCTATGCCGTCGTCGCCGCCGAGGGTGGTGCCGCTGGCGGTGAGCCAGCCGTCCTCGGTGACGACCATGTCGATGCCCTCGTTCTCAAAGTCGTGGTCACAGCCGTGGACCTTTTCGCAGACCATATCTATATGTCCCTGCAAAATAACCGGCGGCTTGTTTTCGCCGCCGTTCTGTCCCGGTTTTTTGATGATGACGTTGAGGGCCTTGTCCTGCAGGACTTCGAGTCCGTGGTCTTTTGCAAACTTGACGAGGAATGCGCTGGCTTTTTCATTGTGGAACGAGCCCCGGGGGACTGCGCTGAAGTCTTCGAAATTGCGGAACAATGCTGCGGGCTCATAGCCCTTGATCTTATAGTCCATAAAACGATATCCTTAGCTTTCTGTGGTTTCGTTGAAGCCGCTTTTTTCATCCCACTCCGCAAACTTCGCGTTCAGGGCCTTGCTCTCCAGCAGAGGGCGGGAGAACCAGAGGCGGACCTGTTCGACCAGCGAGCAGACGGCGTAGAGGACCGGCGGCACCACCAGGATGCCGACGAAGACCAGCGGGGAGTTGACGAACCGTTCGGCGTGGACCACTCCGTTCCAGAGCGCGCCGGTGATGGCGGGGTGGGTGTGGATGAGGAACACGGCGAAGGAGTACGAGGCGACTTTATTGATGGTCCGTCCGAGCTTCGCGGACCGGATGGTCACGTAGTGGAACAGGGCGAAGAACGCCACCGAGGCCGCGAAGGTCGTCAGGAAATTGTAGTTGAAGAAGAAATAGTATCCGTTGTGCTCTTCGGTCAGGACGCCGGGGTAGAGGAACTCCCGGTTGACCAGCGCCGCGGTGCCGGCGGCAGCCAATACATAGAGGCCGCAGAGGACCGCAGGCTTGGCGCCGGACGGGAAGCCGTAGAGCCGGAAGTAGGCCGCAACGAAATACAGGGTGGAGAACCACACAAAGGTGTAGCCGCCGTTCTGCAGGAACTGTCCGGACGCGTGCCAGATGACACTGGGGACGACCGAGAACAGGAACACGCAGATGCCGATGAGGAGCTTGTGCTGCGACTGTGTCAGATGCTGCAGCAGGATGTTGTAAAACGGCGCGAACAGCAGCATGAGCAGATAGCAGGTGACGAACCAGTTTTCCTCATGGACGATGGGGAACAGGTAGAACGTCAAAAACTCGTGCCAGGAGAACAGGTTGTCCCCGTTCTTGATGAGCACGACCAGTCCGAACAGGAGGTAGATGCCGAAGGTGTAAGTGAAGAACTCCAGAAGCAGCCGGAAGATGCGCCCGGTCCGGAACCTCGAAGTGGCGAGGAAATAGCCGCCGATGAGCACGTAGCAGCTGGTGGCCACGATGAGGAACGAGTACAGGACGCTGGTCACGACGAACCACACCCCGGTGGAGGCGGTCATGACGCCGCCCACGCCGAGGAAATGCATGGCGATGACCGCCAGCATGGAAGTGATGCGCAGGAGTTCGATGTTCGCCTGCCGGGGCGCTTTCCCGGACGGACGTTCTAACGTTTCTTTCATGTTTTGTGTCAGGCTTCCTTAATGACTTCTTCGGGGATGTGGGACGTGTCGTCCTCTTTCCAGAAGTCGAAATCGTCTTGGTTCAGCCCGATCTCCTTGGTGAAGAAGATGGGGTTCTTGTTTGCTTTCTTCTGGGCTTCATAGTCCCGCAGGGCTTTGAAGACCGTGCCTCCGAGGATGACACAGGCGGGGATGTTGATCATGGTCATGCCGCCCATGGAGATGTCGGCCAGAGCCCAGGCCGCCTTGGAGGGGATGATGGCGCCGGCGAAGATGACGATGACGCAGAAGATCTTGAATCCGGTCATGAACTTCTTGCCGGGCATTTTTTTGTGGTTCATGTACGCCAGGGCGTTGTCGGCATAGTAGAGATTGCCGAGCAGCGTGGTGAACGCGAACATGATCATGGCGACGGTGATGAAGACGGGGCCGACGCGTCCGAACAGGGAAGAGATGGCGTTCTGGACGTAGGGAGCGCCTTCGACCGCGGGGCCGTAAGCGACGCCGGTGGAGAGACACATGAGGGCGGTCGCGGTGCAGAGGAGCATGGTGTCGATGTAGACGGAAAGGGTCTGCGCGAGGCCCTGCTTGACAGGGTGGGAGACCATGGCCGAGGCCGAGGCGTTCGGCGCGGAACCGACACCGGCTTCGTTGGAGTACAGGCCTCTCTTGACGCCGTAGATGAGGCAGGAACCGGACATGCCGCCGAAGATGGCTTTGAAGTTGAACGCATCTTCAAAGATGATGCCGAACATGTGCGGGATGTTCTTGATGTTGGCGATGATGACGATGAGGGCGATGATCACGTAGAAGATGCCCATGGCGGGGACGACGGAGCTCGTGAGCTTGATGATGCGCTTGCCGCCGCCGAAGATGCAGTAGCCTGCCAGCACGGCGAGGATGACGCCGATGATGGCGGGGGTGGTCTTCGGGTCATAGAAGGAATAGGCCTGGAACGTGGTCTGCAGGTTGAAAGAGCAGAGCAGCTGGAACCCGAAGGAATAGGTCATCAGCAGGAAGAAGCAGAAGATGAGGGCGGGGATGCGGGAACGGAAGGCCTTTTCGATGTAGTAGGCCGGTCCGCCGTAGGCGTCGCCGTTTTCATCTTTCTTCTTGTAGATCTGCGCGAGGGTACTTTCCGTGAATGCGGAAGACGCGCCCACCAGACACATGAGCCACATCCAGAAGACGGCTCCGGGGCCGCCGAGGCAGATGGCCGAGGAGACACCGACGATGTTGCCGGTGCCCACGCGGGACGCCGTGGAGACAATCATGGCCTGGAACGAGGAGATCTTCTGCGGCGGGGTGGGTGGCTCCATGATGAGCCGGCACGATTCTTTGAACATGCGGATCTGGACAAAGCGGGTGCGCGCGGTGAAGTACAGACCTCCAAACACCAGGATGATGATGAGGATGGGGTAGTACATGACCGAGTCGATCTTGTCGAGGATGTTGACGATCATAAGATGTCCTGCCTTTCCTTGATATCATGGTTGGTTAACGAACCTATTATAACGGAAAAGGCGATTTGCTGGCAAGTTGTGCCTTGTCTTTCCCATGGCATCTGTCGTATGATAAAGCTGGACAAGCTACCAAATGCGAGAGCATATTGCAGAAAAAGGAGGAAC
Organism: Clostridiaceae bacterium; assembly: GCA_904502175.1. GTDB lineage: Bacteria > Bacillota > Clostridia > Oscillospirales > Acutalibacteraceae > RUG420. The sequence goes on along the minus strand of CAJGDU010000038.1, from coordinate 1,126 downwards.
ACTATGTTACACGAGATCAGCTTCAAATCGTTCAACGAGGAGCAGGATGTCCAGGGCTGGATCTATGTCCCCGCCTGTGAGCCGAAAGGCGTCATCCAGCTTATCCACGGGTTCGGCGAGCATTCCCGCCGCTACCTGCATATGATCGTCCGGTTCCTGGAGGCCGGCTATATCGTCGCCGCCGACGACCACGTCGGACACGGCAAGACCGCCGTCGTCAATGACAGCTGGGGCGACTGGGGCAAAAAGGGCCCGCACACCATGATGGAGGACGAACACACCCTGACCGGCATCGTCAAGGAGATGTATCCCGGCCTGCCGTACTTCCTGTTCGGCCACAGCATGGGTTCTTTCATCACCCGCGACTACATCGCCACCTACGGCAATGAACTGGCGGGCGCCACCATGTGCGGCACCTGCGGCGCGCTGCCGTCCCTGAAGGACACCATCGGCGCCATCCAGGCCGCCGTCGACGAGGGCAAGGGCGATGAGTCCGACCCGGCCTTCACGAACATGCTCTTCGGCTTCATGTTCAGCCGGATCGAGGAAGACGTGAAGCTCGGCAACGAGTGGATCTGCCACAGCAAGTGGGTCCAGGACGACCACGCGGCCGACCCCTTCGACGCCTTCACGAAAGCCACCAACAACCGCTCCATGCTCTACTTCTGCGAGATGATGGACTGCATCCAGGGCACCGAGTGGGCGGCGAAAGTCCCGAAGGACCTCCCGCTCTACAACATTGCCGGCGATGAAGACCCGGTCGGCTCCTGGGGCGAAGGCGTCTATCAGACCTCCAACTGGCTCGCAGAGACCGGTCATAAGGTCACGACGAAACTCTATAGCGGCTACCGCCATGAGATCCACAACTACGCGGAGATCAAGAATGAAGTCTGCGACGGCATCATCGCCTTCTATGACGGCATTCTGGCGAAATAACATTACGAAAAAAGACCACCCAAAAGGTGGTCTTTTTCTTATGGCGGAGAGCAAGGGATTCGAACCCTCGAAACCGCTTTGACGGTTTACACGATTTCCAATCGTGCTCCTTCGGCCAGCTCGGACAACTCTCCGTATGGTCAAATGTGGCGCAACTCTCTGTCGAGTGCGCAATTATTATATAAGAACG
>CAJGDU010000037.1 GCA_904502175.1 Clostridiaceae bacterium | reverse complement strand
CGAGGAGGCGTTCCATATCGGGGTTCATGGCGACCCGCGCATCGCCCAGATAGCGGACCGCTTCGGCGCGGTCCAGAGGGCCTAAGGATATCATAACAGTCCTCGTACTGCCTCCGTGATCTGTGTGGCGACATAGGGGTCGTTCATGGTGTATAGGTGGATGCCGTCGACGCCTGCCGCCAGAAGGTCGATGATCTGCTGGATGGCATAGGCGATGCCGGCATCTCTCATCTGTTCGGGGTCGTCCCCGTACCGGTTCATGACCCGGACGAAGGAGGCCGGCAGGCTGGCGCCGCACAGTGTGACCATCCGCTCGATCTGGGACTTGCGGATGACCGGCATGATGCCCGCCTCGATGGGCACGTCGATGCCGGCGATGGCGGCCCGGTCACGGAACCGATAGAACGTATCGTTGTCGAAGAAGAGCTGGGTGATGAGATGGGTGGCACCGGCATCCACCTTTTTCTTGAGGTTCAGGATGTCGTCCACTTCCCCGGCGGACTCCGGATGGACTTCCGGATAGCAGGCGCCGGCGATGTCGAAGCCGCCGAGGCTGACCAGGTACGCCGTCAGGTCGTCCGCGTGGAGGAAGTCCTCCGCGCGCTCGGCCCCCTCCGGCAGATCGCCCCGGAGCGCCAGGATGTTCTCGATGCCGTTCAGGCGCAGTTCGTCCGTGATACGGTCCACATCTTCCTTCGTGTTGGACACGCAGGTCAGATGGGCGACGGACTCGACGCCGTAATTGTGTTTGATGCGGGTGGCGATCTCCGCGGTGCGGTGGTCGTTCCCCTTCCCTCCGGCACCGTAAGTGACGCTGATGAAGTCGGGCTTCAGGGCGCAGAGGGAGCTCAGCTGCCCGTAGATGGACTCAATGGGCAGGTCCCGCTTCGGCGGGAAGACCTCAAAAGAGAGGATGGCGCGGCCCGGATTGTCGGGATGGCCGGATTCGAACAGGCTCTGGATCTTCATTCTGGGATATCTCCTTATCGAAAAAGGTTAAAGACATTTTACTGTATGAAAGCGATGAGCACAACCGGAAGGCCGGCTTTTCTGTGGAATCATTTCCTTTACAAAAAGCTCCGCACTCGGAGGAATGCGGAGCTGTCGGGACTGATTGGAGTTTTACGGGCGACGGCGGAGCTTCAGGAAAAGGAACGCAATGGCCGACGCGCCGACCACGCCGACACCGGCAATGGTGCCGATGCGCGCCGCGGTGCTGCCGCCCTCTCGGGTGTTGCGGCCGGGCTGCGGGTCCTCGAACCCGATGATGGTGCCGTCTTTGTCCGTGATGGCCTCTCCGGCGAAGGTGACCGTGGTGAGCTCTTCCTCCATGGAGGGGTCCGGCTGTTCCACAATGTCCTCAGGGTCCACTTCCACCTCGGGGATGAGGGGCCCTTTGACCGTGGTCTTTTTGGCCTTGGTGCCGGGGACCGTCAGGACTTTATGCTGGACTGTGGTCCGTTTCTTCGGGTCGGAAGTGGTGGCGGCCCGGGAAGCGGTCTTTTTGGTGGTCGCGGTCTTCTTGGTGGTTTTCTTGGTGGTCTTCTTCGTGGTCGACTTCTCGTCGTCCGCGTCATCTTTTTGCGTCGTCTTGTCCTCGTCGTCGTCCTTCTGGGTCGTCGACTCCTCCGCCTTCTTCGTGGTCGTCGTGACCGTGGTCGTGGTGGTGGTCGGCTTCTCCGTATAGACGATATTGGCGCCGGTGGCGAACGCTCCGTTTTCAATGGTGATGTTGTCCTTCGAGTTCTCGACATAGACGTTCGTCACGTTGGCGTACCCCGTGAGGGCGCCGGAGCGGATGGTGGTGACGGAGGACGGGACATAGATGGTCCGGACCCGGAGCCGTTCGATGACGCCGTCGTTCAGCGTGCTGCTGGTGACGACTTTCGTGCCGTCGGGGATGCGGCGGACCGAAGAGGTCTCTTCCTCATCGCCGTCCGCGGCAAACGCGGGGACCGCGAAGACAAACATCATGACTGCCGTCAGCAGGACTGACAGTATTTTTTTCATGGCTTCACGCTCCTTCCACGATGGTCACGCCCTGTTTGACGGGCTGACAGACATAGGTTTGGGGAAAACCGGCGGCGATGAGCTTTTCCGCACAAAGGCGCGCCGCTTCTTCACTTTCGAACACACCGTAAATGGTGGGGCCGCTGCCGCTCATGCAGTGGACTTTGGAGCCGCACTCCCGCATGATGGCTTTGATGTCGACGCGGCCGGCGACATAGATGAACTGTTCAAAGACGTTGGAGACCAGGGAATAGACCTTGTCCATATCTTCTGCCGCGACAGCCCGCAGCATGGCGGTCGAGTCGAGGTGGCGGACGTTTTCCGCCTTGTCGAACGCGGCATAGGCCTCTTTGGTGGAGACGTCCTGGTCCGGTTTCACGAGGACATACCAGTCCGGCTTGATATGGGGCAGGGGTGCCAGGACTTCGCCGATGTCCATGGCAGCCATGGTGCCGCCCTGGATGCAGAAGGGCACATCGGCCCCGGTCTTCACGGCGATCTGGCAGAGTTCCCGCTCCGACAGGCCGGCTCCGGTCATCTTGTTGAGACCGACATAGACGGCAGCGGCGTCGGCGCTTCCGCCCGCAAGGCCTGCGGCGAAGGGGATGTGCTTTTCGATGTCGATATGGATGCCGGGGTTCGGAAGGCCGGTGGCCTCAAAAAAACGCGCGGCGGCTTTCCAACCGATATTGGTCTCGTCGGAGGGAAGGGCTTCGTTGGAGCAGGACAGGGTGATGGTCTCCGGCTTTCCGGTCTCGGTGAGGGTGACCGTGTCATAGAGTCCCATGGACTGCATGATCATAAACAGCGTATGATAGCCGTCTTCAGTGGTCCCCAGGATGTCCAGCATAAGATTGATCTTTGCGGCTGCCTGCAGGATCATGGGCCTGTCCTCCTTCCGAAAAGTCCTATTTCCCTATTTTAGATATATAATTGTAACATATAATTCAAATTTTGAACAGAAAAATCGACGGACCGCCAGAATGTGTTTTATATTTTTAATATTCTATGATAAAATGTCTGCGAATTTAAACGAAATCATATCCCCCGGAGGAAAAGCATTATGCGCGCTGTCATCACCGTCGTCGGAAAAGATACCGTCGGCATTTTCGCCAAAGTCTCCACCTTCTGTGCGGAGCGAAACGTCAACATCAACGCCGTCTCCCAGACCATTCTGGAAGACCTGTTCTGCATGATGATGCAGGTGACCATGGATGAGGCCGAAGTCCCCTTCGGCGAGTTCGCGGACGCCATCAAAGCGTACGGCGAGGAAAACGGCCTCGTCATCCACGCCATGCACGAAGACATTTTCAACGCGATGCACCGCATCTGACAGGAGACACCACATGATCGACCTCAACATGTCCGATATCCTCGAGACCATCCACATGATCGACGAGGAAAACCTCGATATCCGCACCATCACCATGGGCATCTCTCTGCTGGACTGCGCCGACTCCGACCCTGTGCGGGCCTGTGAGCGCATCTACGAGAAGATCTGCCGCAAAGCGGAACACCTCGTAAAGACCGGAGAGGACATCGAACGGGAGTACGGCATCCCCATCATCAACAAACGCATTTCCGTCACCCCCATCTCCATGATCCTCGCGGCTTCCGGCGGCGACCCGGTCCTCTATGCCAAAACGCTGGAAAAGGCGGCCATCGAAGTGGGCGCCAACTACCTCGGCGGCTACTCCGCCCTGGTCCAGAAAGGCTTTGCCGCGGGCGATGAAGCCCTCATCCGCTCCATTCCCGAAGCCCTGTCCGTCACGGACCATGTCTGCTCCAGTGTGAACATCGGCTCCACGAAAGCCGGCATCAACATGGACGCGGTCGCCCTCATGGGGCACATCATCCGCGAGTGCGCGGAGAAGACCGCCGACCGGGAATGCGTCGCCGCCTCCAAACTGGTGGTGTTCTGCAACGCCGTGGAGGACAACCCCTTCATGGCCGGCGCCTTCCACGGAGCCGGTGAGCCCGACTGCGTCATCAACGTCGGTGTCTCGGGTCCCGGCGTCGTCCGCCATGCCCTGAAAAAGATCCCAGACGCCAACATCACCGAAGTGGCCAAGCTCGTCAAGAACACGGCCTTCAAGATCACCCGGGTCGGCCAGCTGGTAGCCAACGAGGCCTCCCGCCGGCTCGATGTGCCCTTCGGCATCGTCGACCTGTCCCTCGCCCCCACCCCCGCCGTCGGCGACTCCGTCGCCCATGTGCTGGAGGAGATGGGCCTTGAACAGTGCGGCGCCGCCGGCACCACCGCCTGCCTTGCCCTGCTCAACGACGCGGTCAAGAAGGGCGGCGTCATGGCGTCCTCCCACGTCGGCGGCCTGTCCGGCGCCTTCATCCCGGTCTCGGAAGATGCCGGCATGATCGACGCCGCCAGAAACGGCTGTCTGACCATTGAAAAGCTGGAAGCCATGACCGCGGTCTGCTCCGTCGGCCTCGACATGATCGCCATTCCCGGCGACACCCCGGCCGAAGTCATCTCCGGCATCATCGCCGACGAAGCCGCCATCGGCATGGTCAACTCCAAGACCACCGCCGTCCGCATCATCCCCGCCGTCGGCAAACAGCCCGGCGACGAGCTCGAATACGGCGGGCTCTTCGGCAGCGCGCCCATCATGCCCGTCAACACCGCCTCCCCGGCCCACTTCATCCACCGGGGCGGCCGCATCCCCGCTCCTCTGCAGAGCCTCAAGAACTAAATGGAACTTCTGACGAACCGATTACAGATGGTGGCCGACCTTCTCCGGGACGGGAAACCGTTTGCGGATATCGGCACGGACCACGCCTATCTGCCCGTCGCCATGCTGCTCGAGGGACGCGCCCCGTCCGCTGCCGCCTGCGACGTCGGAGAGGGCCCGCTGGCCAACGCCGCAAAGACCGTGGAGAAATACGGTCTGTCAGACCGGGTGGAACTGGTCCTGTGCAGCGGCTTTGAAGACCCCCGCCTTCTGAACTACACCGACTTCTGCATGGCCGGCATGGGCGGCAACCTCATGGTGGACCTTCTGACCGCGGCCCCCTGGCTGCAGCGGGAGGACACCCACCTCGTCCTGCAGCCCCAGTCCCACAGCGAAGACGTCCGGGAATACCTCTACCGCAGCGGGTTCTCCATCCTGCGGGAGACCGCGACGGTCGACAGCGAGCGGGTGTACATCGCCATGGAGGCGGAATACACCGGGGTCGTGAAGGACGCCACGCTGGCGGAGTGCTACATCGGAGAACTGGGGAACAGCCCCGCGCCCCGGAAGTACGATCATTTCCGCACGGTCCTCCACCGGCTCACCACCCGCCGGGAAGCCCTCCTCGCCTACCCCGAGGAGAAGGAGGAATGCGACCTTCTGGCGTCCGTCATTTCAGAGATCGAAGCCGTTCTGGCTGAAGAATAAGGAGACGTATATGAGCACCACTGTCAAACAGGTTTACGACTTTCTCGACTCCATTGCGCCGTTCGACACGCAGGAGGACTGGGACAACTCCGGTTTCCTCGTGGGCGATGCGCAGAAAGAGGTCAAAAAAGTGGCCGTCTGCCTCGATGTCACCCACGACACGCTGGAGCAGGCCGAGGCCTTCGGCGCCGACCTGCTGGTGAGCCATCACCCGGTCATTTTCCACCCGGTCAAGGGCCTGCGGGAACAGACGCCGGGCACCGAGTCCATCGTCTATGCCGCGGTCAAAAAGGACATTGCGGTCCTCTCCGCCCACACCTGCTGGGACATGGCGGAAGGCGGCGTCAACGACGTGCTCGCCACCCTGCTTGGCCTCGAGGACATCGAGGGCATCCTGCCCGATGAGAACGGCAACGCCATGCTCCGCAAGGGCACGCTGAAGACCGCGGTGCCGGCGGAGGAGTACGCGGAGGTCGTCGCCGAGACCCTCGGCACCGTCGTCCGCCTGACACAGCCGGAGAAGATGATCCAAACCGTTGCGGTCTGCGGCGGCAGCGGCGCGTCTTTCCTGCCCGCGCTCGTCGGGACCGGCGTGGACGCCTTCGTCACCGGAGACGCCAAGCACAACGACTTTTTAGACGCCATCGACGACGACATCGTCCTTCTGGCGGCCGGCCACTATGAGACGGAGACCGTCTCCATGCCGGTGCTCCTGGAGCTCCTGAAGCAGGAGTTCCCGGAGGTGGAATACACCTATCTTGAATCCTCCCCGGTGGTCTACATCGGATAAACCCTACCCGCGAAAGGACTGTTTGCCATGGCACTGGACGGACTGTTCCTGCACTGCATCAGGCAGGAGCTGGAAGCCGCCATCGTCGGCGCAAAAGTGGATAAGATCTACCAGCCCTCCTCGGAGGAGCTGGTCCTCACGCTGCGTTCCCGGGACCTGGGGACGCGGAAACTTCTGCTCTGCGCCCGCGCCAACAGCCCCCGCGTCCAGCTGACGAACGCCACCTATGAAAACCCGGCCACCCCGCCCATGCTCTGCATGCTGCTGCGCAAGCGCCTCGGCGGCGCCACCGTGCTCGGTCTGCGGCAGGCCGGCTTCGACCGGGTCCTCTTCCTCGACTTCTCCGCCACGAACGAGATGGGCGACAAAGAGGAACTGTCCCTGGCCGTGGAGATCATGGCCCAGTACAGCAACGTCGTGCTGCTCGGCCCCGACGGCAAGATCATCGACGCGCTGAAGCGGGTGGACCTCACCCGCTCCTCGAAGCGCCTCATCCTGCCCGGACTCGTCTATGAGCTGCCGCCCCGGCAGGACAAGCTGGAACTGCCGGACCACAGCGTGGAAGAGCTGGTGGAACGCATCCGTTCCTTCCGGAACAAGACCCTGTCCTCGGCGGTCCTCTCCTCCGTGGAAGGGGTGTCCCCCGTCCTCGCGAGAGAAGTGGCTTTCCGCGCCGTCGGCGACGACAAGCACATCACGGAGATGACCGAGGACGACTTCGTCGACCTCGAATATCCGCTGCTGGAGCTGAAAAAAGAGGCGGACGCAAAAGCCCACCACTTCTGTGTGGTCCGCGACGAGACCGGCCGTCCGTTCGAGTTCTCCTTCCTGTCCCTGCGGCAGTACGGGCCCTCCATGGCCGTCGACACCTATGAGACCGCGTCGGAGCTCCTCGACGAGTATTACGCGAAGCGGGACTCCATGGAGCGCATCGCCCACAAGTCTTCGGACCTCAAACGCTTCCTGAACACCGCTACCGAGCGCATTGCCCGGAAAGTGGAGGTCCAGCGGGGCGAACTGGCCCAGTCGGTGGACCGGGAAAAACTGCGGGTGTACGCGGAACTCATCAACGCGAACCTCTACCAGCTCGAAAAGGGCGTGCTCTATTACGACCTCGAAAACTACTACGACGAAAACCGCATCCTGCGCGTTCCCGCGGACCCGGCCCTGAGCCCGGCCCAGAACTCGCAGAAGTACTATAAAGCCTACCGCAAGACCTACACCGCTGAGAAGAAACTCGCGGAGCAGATCGAACAGGGCACGGAAGAACTCGCCTACCTGGAGACCGTCAAGGACGCCCTCTCCCGGGCGGAGACCGAACGGGACATTGGGGAGATCCGCCGGGAACTGGTGGCGGGCGGCTACCTCAAAGACCGCGCGCCGGTGAAGAAGGGCGGGAAGGGCCGCCGGGACGGGAAAGCCGCCCGGGGCGCCAAACAGCCGCCGTCTCTGCCGCCCATCGAGTACGAGACCACGGACGGCTTCCGGGTCCGGGTGGGCCGCAACAACCTGCAGAACGACAAGCTCTCCCTGAAGTCCTCGAACAAACTGGACATGTGGCTCCACACGAAAGACTACCCCGGCAGCCACGTGGTCATCGAGGCGAAGGACGGAGAGATCTCCGACCGGGCCATTGAAGAGGCCGCCATCATCGCGGCGGTCAACAGCACGGCGAGCAGCGTGGACAAGGTCCCCGTCGACTACACGCTGGTGAAGAACCTCAAAAAGCCTGCGGGCGCCCGCCCCGGCAAGGTCATCTTCCACCAGAACTGGACCATTTACGTCACGCCCGACGAGGACTTCGCCGAACGCTTGCGCAAAAAATAAAAAGACAGCCTTTCGCAGGCTGTCTTTTACTTTTTTTGTCAGCAGGTGCCGAGGTTCCCTTCGAACAGGCGGTCGACCTGTGCCCGCAGGGGCTGGTTTTCGGGAGACGTCAGCTGGGGGTCTGCCGTAAGGAGCGTCCGGGCCGCGTTGCCGGTCTCTTCGAGGATGTCGGTATCCTCCATCATGTCGGCGATGCGCAGTTCGGGCAGACCGTGCTGGCGCTTTCCGAAGAAGTCGCCGGGACCGCGCAGGGCGAGGTCGGCACGGGAGATCTCGAAGCCGTCGGTGGTCTTGCACATGACCTCCAGCCGCTCCTTCGTCTTCTGGCTCTTGTTGTCCGAGAGCAGGATGCAGGTGGACTGGTGGGCGCCCCGTCCGACCCGGCCCCGCAGCTGGTGCAGCTGGGACAGGCCGAAGCGTTCGGCGTTCTCGATGAGCATGATGACCGCGTTCGGCACATCGACCCCGACCTCGATGACGACGGTGGCCACGAGGAGCTGGATGTTTCCGGACAGGAACCGCTGCATGACCTCGTTCTTCTCCGCCGCCTTCATCTGGCCGTGGAGGAGGCCCACCCGGTAGTCCTTGAACTCTTTTTGCGAGATGCGTTCGTAGTATTCGGTGGCGGAGACCAGCTCTTCGGTCTCCCCTTCCTCGACCAGCGGACAGACGATGTACCCCTGCCGGCCCTCGTCGAGGAACTTCTTGATGTAACCGTAGGCTCTCTGCCGGATGGAAGAGTCGATGCGGTAGGTTTCGATGGGCTGCCTCCCCTTCGGGAGCTCGTCGATGACGGAGACGTCGAGGTCGCCGTAGATGGCCATGGCAAGTGTGCGCGGGATGGGCGTGGCCGACAT
>CAJGDU010000036.1 GCA_904502175.1 Clostridiaceae bacterium | reverse complement strand
CTTCTATGTCCATCCGTACTATGCGAGCTCGCATGCCTCGTTCTATGAGAACCTGAAAGCACAGACCACCACGGACCCCGCCGCACCCGTCGTCGCCGACGTCCCGGAAGAGGCATAAGCCGTCTGCGCGGTCCGCAATCACAGCAAAACCCCCGACGTCCGTTTGGGCGCCGGGGTTTTTCTTGGCAGAGAATATACAGTCTGTTATAATGGATGAGGAATTATACAGACAGTAATACAGGGAGAGGTGTCTTCATGGCCTATCAGACTTTTTCGAGCCGGCTTTCCACGCAGCGCAAGCTCCAGGGCATCAGCCAGAAACAGGCGGCGGAGGACCTGGGCGTGTCCCAGGCGCTGCTGTCCCACTATGAGAACGGCCTCCGGGAGCCCGGGCTCGGCTTTCTCGTCAAGGCGGCGGACTATTACAACGTCAGCTGCGACTACCTGCTGGGCCACTCCGCCAACGTGCTCCAGCTCAACCAGACGGTGGAGTATGAGGACCTGCCGGAGGACGCCGCCATTTCCCGGGAGACCATGCTCCGGGCCCATTTTGCGGTCCTGAACAACGTGGTCGAGGACGAGGAGATGGAGGACTACACCCTGAAGTCCGCGGCCCTCTCCGCCTACATGATGCTCTTCGCCGCCGTCACCAAGGGGCTGCTGCCCAGGTCCTGGCTCGGCGAGAACTCCGACAACAAGGCCCAGCTGCGGTTCCTCATGAACAGCCTCTCGAACGACATCCACGACCTCACCTCCGCGCCGGAGGACGAGGAGATCATCGGGACCGAGGCGCCGGAAGCGGTCCGGACCATGGCCTCCTACATCAACGACCTTCTGAACACGCGCGTGGCCGGCCTGCTGTAAAGAATAGAAAAGACCTCCGGGAGACCGGAGGTCTTTATTTTTTAGATTCAGCTCATGGCCTCTTTGTACATGTCGATGTACAGGCCGGCGGAGCGCTCCCAGCTGTTGTCGGACTTCATGGCCCGGTTGACGACCGCTTTCCACGCGTCTTTGTCGTTGTAGTAGAGGTCGATGCTCCGGGTGATGGCCCACAGCATGTCGTGCGCGTTGTAGGTCTTGAAGGTGAAGCCGTTGCCTTCGCCGTCGCCGCAGTCCCGGACGGAGTCCTTCAGGCCTCCGGTCTCGCGGACGATGGGGACGGTGCCGTAGCGAAGGGCGATCATTTGGGACAGGCCGCAGGGCTCGCTCTTCGAGGGCATGAGGAACAGGTCGGCACCCGCGTAGATCTTCCGGGCAAGGGCCGGGTCGAAGCCCAGCTCCACGCGGAACTTGTCGGGATGCCGCTCGGCCACGCCGCGGAAGTAGTTCTCGTAGGAACTGTCGCCGGAGCCGAGGACCACCATGCGGACCTCCGTGTTGTACAGGAGCTCGTCGATGATGGCGGTGATGAGGTCGAGACCCTTGTGGGAGACCAGGCGGGAAATGAGGCCGATGATGGGCACGTCGGGCGCGGGCTCGAAGCCGAAGCGCTCTTCCAGGGCCGCCTTGTCCTTCTTCTTGTTGGCCTTGCGGGCCTGGGAATAGTGGTACGGGATGGCCGGGTCGGTGCTCGGGTCGTAGCTCTCGACGTCGATGCCGTTCAGGATGCCGGTCAGCTTCCAGAGGTTGCGGTGCAGGATGCCGTCCAGACCGTGGGAGTACCACGGGTCGAGGATCTCATTGGCGTAGGACGGGGAGACCGTGGTGACCTTGTTGCAGCACTCGATGGCGCCCTTGGAGAAGTTCGCGAGGCCGTCGTTCTCCACGATGTAGAAGTCTCTGGGGTCCAGACCGACGACTTCGTTCAGGATGTCCATGCCGTAGAGGCCCTGGTACTGGATGTTGTGGATGGTGTAGACGGTGCGGATGTCCTCATAGCCCGGGGCATCTTTGTAGAAGCAGTTGTAGTAGACCGGGATGAGAGCGGTCTGCCAGTCGTTGCAGTGGATGATGTCGGGCTTGAAGCCGTCCAGTTCCTCCAGGTGTTTGACGGTGTCGAGCACCGCTCTGGAGAAGAACGCGAACCGCTCGGCGTCGTCATAGTAGCCGTAGAGGCCGGAGCGTTTGAAGTAGTACTCGTTGTCGAGCAGATAGTAGGTGACACCGTCCGCTTTTGCCTCGAACACGCCACAGTACTGGCGTCTCCAGGCAACGGCCACATCGAAGTTCAGCAGATATTTCATGTCTGCCCGCTGCTCCTCGGTGACGGAGCCGTAGAGGGGAAGGATAACGCGTACGTCCTCTCCCTTGGCTTTCAGGGCTTTGGGAAGGGCACCTGCCACTTCCGCGAGTCCGCCGCTGACTGCGAAGGGGACTGCTTCACTGGACGCAAATAAGATATTCATAAGACGGGGTCCTCCAAGTCATAGTTCGTTCGAAATGCTTTCAGGAAGGGGAGGCTGGCAGTGCTCAGCCTCCCTTGTGTTAAGTTTATCAGACGACAATGTTCTTTGTAAAGTAGATGGGATAGGACGGGTCGCCGGACAGGGTGCGGTTCGCGGAAATGGTCACGTTCTTGTCGGTGACGATGCTGTTGACCGTGGCATTTGCGTGGACCACTGTGCCCTGCATGAGGATGGAGTTCTTGACGACAGCGCCCTTCTCGACGACGACGCCGCGGAAGAGCAGCGAGTTCTCCACGGTGCCCTCAATGGTGCAGCCGTCGGCGATGAGCGAGTTCCCGGTTTTGGAATTCTCTCCGTAGAGGGTGGGAACGTTGTCGGCGATCTTCGTGGCAATGGAGTTCTTCGGGTTCAGGAGGGCCTTGCGGTTCTCCGGTTTCAGAAGTTCCATGCTGACGTCGTAATACGTCTTGAGGGAGTCGATCATTTCGGCGAAGCCCTCGATCTCATAGCCGACGATCTTGAGGTCGCCGGCGGCCACCTGGGCCTGGATGACGTCCTTGGAGAAGGAGGTCTTGTTGTGCGCGACCGCGCCCTGGATGAGGTACTCGAGCAGGGACTTGCGCATGACATAGATGTTGAAGGAATAGTCGACTTCCTCGGGACCGGACTCGGGCGTGCCGATGGTCACATCTTTGACGCGCTTGTCAGCGTCCATGTTGAGGATCTGGATGTTCTTCAGCGCCGGCAGCCTGCCGTGTTTGTAGGCGATGGTGATGTCGGCCTCCTGCTCGGTGTGGAACGCGAACAGATCGCCGAAGTCGAAATTGTAGACCGCGTTGGAGTCCGTGATGACGACATATTCGTGGCGGGACTTGCGCAGGAAATCGAGGTTGCTGTAGAGCGAGTCGATGCGGTTGTTCCGGCCGGCGGCGGCAGAGGCGGACGTGTTGTACGGGGGCAGAAGGTACAGGCCTTCGCGTTTCCGTGCGAGGTCCCAGGGTTTGCCGGAGCCGATGTGGTCCATGAGGGACTGGTAGTTTTCTTTCGTGATGATGCCGACTTCGGTGATGCCGGCGTTCACCATGTTGGACAGGGGGAAGTCGATGAAGCGGTAGCGGCAGCCGAAGGGAACGGAGGCCACGGTCCGCATGGTCGTGAGTTCCCGGATGGTGGAATCGTAGGCCTGCGAATGGATGATGCCAAGCACATTATTTGCTCTCATAGTTCGTGCCCTCCTCTACGTTCTCGTTGACCATGACATTGGCCGGGATGGTCGCGCCCTTGCCGATGGTGATGTTTTCGCCGATGACGGCGACGCCCCAGCTGTCGGGGTCGGTCTCGTCAGGGCCCGCGCCGACTTTGGCGTCTTCTTCAATGACGGCGCCCTCGGCGACGATGGAGTACTGGACCGATGCGCCCTTCTTGACAACGGCGCCCGGCATGATGATGGAATATTTGACGCTGGCGCCCTCTTCGACGGAAGCGTTCGGGAACAGGACCGAGAAGTCGGCCTTGCCTTCGACGGAGCAGCCCTCGGTGACCATGGAGTTGGCGACCTCGGCACCGTCGGCGATGTACTGCGGGGCGGCGCTGGGGCTTCTCGCGTAGATCTTCCACTGCGGGTCGTTCAGGTTGATGCCCGAAGCGGGGGACAGGATGTCCATGTTGGCTTCCCAGAGACTCTCGATGGTACCGACGTCTCTCCAGTAGCCGTCGAACTGGTACGCGACCATCTTCTCGCCGGCTTCATGCATGGCGGGAATGACGTCGTGACCGAAGTCGTTGGAGGAGTTCGGGTTTTCTTCATCGGCGATGAGATAGGCACGCAGTTTCTCCCAGGTGAAGATGTAAATGCCCATGGAGGCCTTGTTGCTGCGCGGGTTGGCAGGTTTCTCCTCGAACTCGGAGATGGTGCCGTCCTCGTTCACGAGCATGAGGCCGAAACGGGAGGCCTCTTTCCACTCGACTTCGCGCATGGCGATGGTGCAGGCCGCTTCCTGCTGTTTGTGGAAGGCCAGCATGTCGGCGTAGTCCATCTTGTAGATGTGGTCGCCGGACAGCACGACGACGTATTCGGGGTCGTACTTGTCGATAAAGTGGATGTTCTGGTAGATGGCGTTCGCGGTGCCCTTGTACCAGTCGGTCCCCTCGATCTGCTGATAGGGGGACAGGATGTGGACGCCGCCGTCGGTGCGGTCGAGGTCCCAGGGTTCGCCGTTGCCGACGTAGTCGTTCAGCTCAAGGGGCTGATACTGGGTGAGGACACCGACCGTGAAGATGCCCGAGTTGACGCAGTTGGACAGCGGGAAGTCGATGATACGGTACTTTCCGCCGAAGGGGACCGCAGGTTTGGCGATCTTGTGGGTCAGGATGCCGAGTCTGCTGCCCTGGCCGCCAGCCAAAAGCATGGCGATGCATTCGTTTTTACGTGCCATAAGTAGGACTCCTTTAGCTATATTGGTTTCAAATTATTTTTTGGGATAGGCGAAGCTGCCGGAGTGCTCCGGGCTCCATTTGGGGGTGCGGTCCTTGGCCGCGATCCGTTTCAGGAACAGCGCCGAGTTCCCGGCGATGTTGAGGGATATGGACGCCTCCTGGGAGTGGAGGGGCTCGTCGATGGACTCGACTTTGCCGGCGGTGGACCAGCCGGTGCCGCCGAAGGCGGGGTCGTCCGAGTCGAAGACGACTTCGTAGACGCCGTCTTCCGCGCCCATCCGGTAGCCCTCCCGGTCCACCTTCGTGAAGTTCAGGATGGCGTAGACCGTGTTGCCGTCCGCGTCCTTGCGCTTGTAGGCCAGCACCGAGTTGGCGTTGTCGTCCGGGATGATCCATTCGAAGCCTTCCCAGCTGTAGTCCACTTCCCAGAACGCGGGGTTCTCTTTGTAGAACGTGTTCAGGGCCCGGACATAGGCCTGCAGCTTGCTGTGCATGTCGTAGTCCAGAAGGTTCCAGTCGAGCTGGCTCTTGTAGTTCCACTCGCTGAACTGGCCGAACTCGCTGCCCATGAAGAGCAGTTTCTTGCCGGGGTGGGAATACATGTAGGCGAGCATGGAGCGGACGCCGGCGAACTTCTCGGCATACTGTTCCGGGTCGTTCGGGTCGCCGGGGTGCTTGTTGATGAGGGAGCCTTTCCCGTGGACCACTTCGTCGTGCGAGATGGGCAGGACGAAGTTCTCGGAGAAGGCGTAGAAGAAGGAGAAGGTCAGACAGTCGTGGTTGTACTTCCGGCTGAGACCGTCGAGGTTGAAATAGCGGATGACGTCGTTCATCCAGCCCATGTTCCATTTGAAGTTGAAGCCGAGGCCGCCGATGGAGGTGGGCTTCGAGACGTTGGGCCAGGCGGTGGACTCTTCGGCGATCATCATGACGTCGCCCCGGTCGCGGAAGATGGACTCGTTGAGCTTCTGCAGGAAGTTGACCGCCTCGAGGTTTTCGAAGCCGCCGTTGACGTTCGGGATCCACTCGCCGTCCTTCCGGTCGTAGTTCAGGTACAGCATGGAGGCGACCGCGTCCACGCGGATGCCGTCGATGTGGTACTTGTCGAACCAGAAGTGGGCGTTCGAGATGAGGAAGCTCTGAACTTCCGTCTTGCCGAAGTCGAAGACCTTGGTGCCCCAGGTCTTGTGCTCGCCCTTGCGGGGGTCGGCGTACTCGTAGCACGCCTCGCCGTCGAACTCGAAGAGGCCGTAGGCGTCCTTCGGGAAGTGGGCGGGGACCCAGTCGAGGATGACGCCGATGCCGTTCTGGTGGCACTTGTCCACGAGGTACATGAGGTCGGCCGGCGTGCCGTACCGGGAGGTGGCGGCGTAGTAGCCGCAGACCTGGTAGCCCCAGGAGCCGTCGAACGGGTACTCGGACAGGGGCATGAACTCGATGTGCGTGTAGCCCATGTCGGCGACGTACGGGACGAGCTCGTCGGCGAGCGTCCGGTAGGACAGCGGGTTGCCGTCCTCATAGAGTTTCCAGGAGCCCGCGTGGACTTCATAGATGTTGACCGGACGGTCGTAAATGCGCGTAGCTGCGCGCTCTTCGAGCCATTGTTCATCGCCCCAGGAGTAGCAGCTGTCAATGTCGTAGAACTTCGTGGCCGTGCCCGGACGGGTCTCCATGTGGTAGCCGTAGGGGTCGGCTTTCATGATGGTGCGGCCGTCTCTGGCCTCGATGGCATACTTGTAAATGCTGTATTCTTCCACGGCGCCTTCGGGGGCGGTGGCCTCCCAGATGCCGTCGGATATCTTCTCCATGCGCAGGGCATAGGGGTCCCAGTCGTTGAAGTCGCCGACCACGCTGATGGCGGTGGCGTGGGGCGCCCAGACCCGGAAGACGACCTGGTCTTTTCCGGGCACTTTGTGAGAGCCCATGATCTCATAGGCTTTCGCGTTGTTTCCCTGGTGGAAGAGGTAGACGGGGAGGTCTAAATTGGTGTTTGTTTTAGCCATAAAAACAGCCTCCGGAAGACAAAAAGTCGGGCCCTTTCGGCCGGCGGGTCAGTTCCGCAGAAAATTGACCGGAAAAACCCTACATCTATGTTTAATAATAACAGAAATAAGAGGGTCGTTCAAGGTGTTTATTGTCGAAAATGCGCAAAAGAATGCGGGGGTCTCCGGGCGATCGATGACCCTTTCGCGGGGGGACGCATCGCCGCAGTCCTGACACGTGTGAAAAAGCGCAAAAACTATTGCGTTACATAAAAATATTGTGCTATAATGACTAACGATTAGAAATTGTTCCGTCTTCTTCTAACGGACAACCCACAGTTTCTTTCTTCAGTGGATGAAAAATTTCTGCTCAAAATTTTTAGTGAAAGTGAGGGAGAGAAATGGACGATAGGAGACGCACCATTTCCTCCGAGGAGTCTATGATCGGCGAAGCTCTCATGAGAGTGTCCAACACCCTTGAGGCGCAGCGTCTGACCAAGTCCTTGGATTATCAAGAAAAGCTGAGAAGCAGATCCAACATCAGACTGATCCTTGCTATCATCGCTCTCGTCCTTGCCGGCGGTATGCTGATTGTTGGCGGATTCCTTCTGTTTGTACTTCTTCGGTACCAGGATCCCATTCTCGACACCGTAGTCCCGTTCCTGAAGAACCTCTTCGGCGGACTCAACACCATGTTTGGAGCACTTACGGAGACCACCACCTATCTGCCTGTTCTTACCGAGCAGCTGACCAGAATGATGGAAATCCTCATTGGTGTTCTCAACAGCCTTGGTGATATGGACCTCAGCGCCCTCATGGGTTACCTGACCTCCATGCTCGGCTCTGCAACTGGTATGGTTGCTGACCTTGCCACCATCATTCACGGCGCCACCCCCATGGGCGACACCCTGAATGGCCTTCTTACCGATATCAACGCTGGCGGCGTTGGTTCCATCCTCAACGACGTTCTTTCCGGCGCCGGCATCGACATGAACACAGTCTCTGCTATGACTTCGTCTGCAGTCGATTCCTTTGCCAAGATCGCGGATGCTACTGCTACCGTCACCGATGCCACTCTTACTGACAGCAACGTCAACTCCGTCGCAAACGCTGCCGGTGCCACCGCCAAAGCCGGTGCTGCCGCTGCCGATTGCCTGAGCGACGTCCTTGCTGGTTTCGCTGGCTAATTAACGAGGCGACAATCCACATTATTTAATTCGAGCAGAATTCAAATCGTTCAAAATAATCTCCCTCACACGGCCCGCCGCGTGAGGGAATTATTTTAAAAAGGATTTTATCTTATGTACCAGAACTGTTATTACATCTCCGAGCGGAAACCGGAAGATGCCCACCTCAAGAACGCGACCAACAAGGCGCGCGCCGACGTCGAGTTCACACTGGCGGAACTCGGCATGGAGGAAGTGAAGATAGCGCTTGCCTTCCAGGGCGAGAACGCGTCCATCGCCGCCTCTCTGCAGGAGCACTGGAACACTTATAAAGTCTGGAAAGACGCGCTCAGCCACCTCGGCGAGGGCGCCACGCTCGTGGTCCAGTTCCCCTCCATCTCCCACTGCATTTTCCTCGGAAGACTGTTCCGGGAGCTGCGGGGCAGAGGCGTGCGGGTGGTCCTGCTCATCCACGACCTCGAGAAGCTGCGCTTCATTGAGGCGGAGGTGCCCTTCAAGACCCGGGTGCGGCAGCGTCTGGACGAGTCGGCCGTGCTGAAGGCGGCGGACCTGGTCATTGCCCACAACGATATCATGATCGACTATCTGGTGGGCGAGGGCGTGCCGAAAGAGCGGCTCGTGTCTCTCGACATTTTCGACTACCGGATGCCGGCGGACTTCCGGGTGCATCGCCCCTGGGAAGAGGACGACGACACGAACCTCGACGCCCCGGGCGCCGACCTCATCATCGCGGGCAACCTCGACTCGGACAAGGTCGGGTACCTCAAGGACATCGGCCGCGTGCCGAAGGTCCGGTTCCAGCTCTACGGCGTCGGCTACAAGGACGAGACGCCCAACGCGGTGTACAACGGCTCCTTCCTGCCGGACGAGCTGCCGGCCTACCTGCACGGCAACTTCGGGCTCGTCTGGGACGGCACGTCCATCGACACCTGCGCCGGCAACTACGGCAACTACCTGCGGTATAACGACCCGCACAAGACGTCCCTGTACCTCATGTGCGGCTTCCCGGTCATCGTCTGGGACAAGTCGGCCATTTCCCGGTTCGTCCTGGCCCGGGGCGCCGGCATCGCCGTGTCCACGCTGCTGGAGGCGGGGGACGCCATCGCGGCCCTCTCCGACGCGGAGTACCGGACCATGTGTGAGAACGCCGCCGCGGTCTCCGCGGACCTGCGTTCCGGACACTACCTGAAGACGGCCATCGCCGAGTGCATGAAACGCCTCGGCTGAAGACGGAGGTCCCCATGAACTTATCTTCCCCCGCGGAAATCAAAGCCCTGCTCGAGAAGAACGGCTTCCGGTTCTCGAAGGCCCTCGGACAGAACTTTCTCATCAACCCGGGCGTCTGTCCCCGCATGGCGGAGGCGGCGGTCCCCGGGCCGGAGTACGGCGTCATCGAAGTCGGGCCCGGCATCGGCGTCCTGACCGTCGAGCTCGCGCAGCGGGCCGCGAAGGTCGTGGCCATCGAGCTGGACCGGCGGCTGTTCCCCATCCTGGAGGAGACGCTGGCGGACTGCGACAACGTT
>CAJGDU010000035.1 GCA_904502175.1 Clostridiaceae bacterium | reverse complement strand
GCGGCGCCGGAAGCGCCCTTGCCGAGGTTGTCGAGCAGGGCCGCGATGGTGACCCGGTCGTCGTTGCCGGTGACGAACAGTTCTATTTTGTTCGTGCCCGCCAGCGCATTGGCGTAAAACTTGCCGTCGTCCATGACGCCCTCATGGACGCGGACGTTGCAGGTGTTGCGGTAGTAAGTGAAGAGCAGGTCGGCGATCTGTTCCGCGGTGTGACCGTTCAGGAACTGCCGGTGCAGCGGCACCGCCACTTCCATGCCCTTGTAGTAGTCGTCCACAATGGGGTTGAAGACCGGGGCCGTCGTGAGCCCGCAGACCTTCTGCATCTCGGGGATGTGCTTGTGGCTCCCGTTCAGCGCGTAGTGGGAGGGCGCAAACAGGGCCTCGCCCTTCTCCTCCGACTCGTAGTCGGCGATCATCTTCTTGCCGCCTCCGGAATAACCCGAAAGGCCCCAGGAAGTGACCGGCGTGTCGGCGGACAGGATGCCGAGCTTCACCAGCGGATAGACGATGCTGATGAACCCGGAGGCATAGCAGCCGGGGTTTGCGACCCGTTTCGAAGTCAGGACGGCCTCCCGGTGTTCCGCGGAGAGTTCCGGGAACCCGTAAGCCCAGTCCGGGTCGGTGCGGTGTGCCGTGGAGGCGTCGATGATCTTCGTTGCGGGGTTCTCCACGAGACCGACCGCTTCCACCGCGGCGGCGTCCGGCAGACACAGGAACACGAGGTCCGCGGCGTTCATGAACTTCTTCCGCTCCTCCACGTCCCGGTGCAGCGCATCGGAGATCTGCAGAAGCTCGATGTCGTCCCGCTGACCGAGACGGTCGTAGATCTGCAGTCCGGTGGTGCCGGCCTGGCCGTCGATATATACTTTTGGCTTCATAACTATGCCCGCCTTTTTGATGGTTTAGAATGTATATTAATACATAATTCTGCATAAATCAAGGTTTTTCGTGAATATTTATGCAAAAGGATAGGTCCGGCTCAGCCGAGACGGACCTTATGATATACTTTTTTGCCTTTCTTGATGACAACGCCTTCCCCGGACAGCTGGTCCGCGGTGAACTGGGTGTTCGGGACGGTCACCTTTTCCCCGTCGACGGAGATGCCGCCCTGGGTGACCAGACGGCGGGCCTCGCCGTTGGAGGAGGACAGGCCGGCCTTGACCATGAGGGTCAGGATGCCGATGGAACCGTCCGCCAGGTCCTCTGTCGCCAGCACGGTCTCGGGAATGTTCTCGAAGCTGCCGCCGCCGAAGGCCGCTCTCGCGGTGGCCTGGGCCTTGTCGGCCTCTTCCTTGCCGTGGACGAGCTGGGTGAGCTCATAGGCGAGGATCTCCTTGGCCTCGTTCAGCTGGGCGCCTTCCCATTTGTCCATAGCGTCGATCTGCTCGAGGGGCAGGAAGGTGAGCATGCGGATGCACTTGAGGACGTCGTCGTCGCCGACGTTTCTCCAGTACTGATAGAACTCGTAGGGCGTGGTCTTTTCCGGGTCCAGCCAGACGGCGCCGGATACGGTCTTGCCCATCTTCTTTCCTTCCGAATTCAGAAGCAGCGTGATGGTCATGGCGTAGGCGTCTTCGCCGAGCTTTTTCCGGATGAGTTCGGTGCCGGCCAGCATGTTGGACCACTGGTCGTCGCCGCCGAACTGCATATTGCAGCCGTACTTCTGGTACAGGTGATAGAAGTCGTAGGCCTGCATGATCATGTAGTTGAACTCGAGGAAGCTGAGACCCTTCTCCATGCGCTGCTTGTAGCACTCGGCACGGAGCATGTTGTTGACCGAGAACTGAGAGCCGACCTCGCGCAGGAGCTCAATGTAATTCAGGTCAAGGATCCAGTCGGCATTGTTGACGAGGATGGCCTTGTCATCGCCGAATTCGATGAAGCGCGCCATCTGCTTTTTAAAACAGTCTACGTTGTGCTGGATGGTCTCCGGGGTCATCATGGAACGCATGTCGGTCCGGCCGGAGGGGTCACCGATATAGGCGGTGCCGCCGCCCACGAGGACGACCGGTTTGTTCCCGGCCATCTGCAGCCGCTTCATGAGGCAGAGCGCCATGAAATGGCCGACATGAAGACTGTCTGCCGTGGGGTCGAAGCCGATATAGAACGTGGCTTTTCCCGCGTTGATGAGTTCCTTGATTTCTGTTTCGTCCGTCACCTGGGCAATGAGGCCGCGGGCAACGAGTTCGTCATAGATGGTCATGAGACCCAACCTTTCCAAAAAAGTCTTTGATATCTTCTTTTATAAAAGCGTTGCTTAATAATTTAGTCGTTTCGTGCCGCAAAGTCAAGCATTTCCGCGGCATTTTGAAGCTGCAGCTCGGAAACGGTCTCGCCGCCGATGATGCGGGCGATCTCCCCTTCCCGTCCGGCTCTGTCGAGCAGCTTCACGCCGGTGTAGGTCTTGCCGCCCTCCACCTTCTTGTCGATGAGGTAGTGGGCGTCGGCATAGGCCGCCACCTGGGGGCTGTGGGTGATGCACAGCACCTGGCGGTCTCTCGAGACCTCCTGGAGTTTTTTGGCGATGCGCTCCGCGGCGCTGCCGGAGACGCCGGTGTCGATCTCATCGAAGATCATGGTGCCGACGTTCCCGCCTTTCGACAGGACGTTCTGGATGGCCAGCATGATGCGGGAGAGCTCACCGCCGGAGGCGATCTTCGACAGGGGCTTGAGCGCCTCTCCGGGGTTCGGAGAGATGAGGAACTCGATGACGTCCGCCCCGTTCGGGTTGAGCTTGCAGCGCTCGAAGGACGTGCCCAGCTCCACATAGGGCATGTTGAGGAACTTCAGTTCCTCCGAGACGCGGGCCTCGAACTGACGGGCGGTCTTCTGCCGGGCATCCGTCAGCGCGGCGGCGTCTTCCAGGAGGATATTCTTTTTCTCCTCCAGGACCGCCTCCAGCTGTTTGCGGTCTTCGTCGGACACCTCGATGGACTTCAGTTCGGCCCGTTCCTCCTCCAGCCGGGCGAGGATGTCTTCCTCGGTGGGGCCGAAACGGGAGCGGAGCTTGTTCAGGACATCGATGCGGTCCTCCACGACCGACTGTTCCGCCGGGTCGTACTGGCAGGCATAAAGCGCATCGCCCAGGGCGTCCCGGACCCCCTGCAACGCGTAGGCGGCATCGGTCAGCTGCTGTTCCGCCTCCCGGACTTCCGGCAGGTGCTGCGCGGCAGTCTTGAGGTCGGAGAGCGCGTCGAAGGCCAGCGTGACGGCCCCGCTCTCCTCCTCCCCGTCCGACAGGGCGGCAATGGCCTGGTTGAGGCCTTTCAGGATCTTCTCGGAGTTGCGGAAAAAGGTGCGGCGATCCATGAGCTCGTCGTATTCGCCGACCCGGATGTTCGCGGCTTCCATCTCCGCGATCTCGAACTTCAAAAAATCGATGCGGCGGAGCAGCGCGTCTTCATCGGTGGACAGCTGTTTGTAACGGCGGTACAGGGTGACGAACTCCTCATAGTGCTCTCGGTAGGTCTGCAGCAGCGGGTCGTAGTCGCCCATCTCGTCGAGGAACCGGTAGTGCACCTCCGGGTCCAGCAGCGACTGACTGTCGTGCTGTCCGTGGATGGAGATGAGGCTCTGGCCCAGTTGCTTGAGCATGGCGACCGTGACCGGCGTCCCGTTGACCCGGCAGTTGTTCCGGCCCTCCGCAAAGATGGTGCGGGAGACCAGCAGGGTGCCGTTTTCCGCGGGCGGCAGGTCCAGGCCGGCCAGCAGGTCTTCCACATCCGGAGAGATGTCGGTGAAGACCGCGGAGACCTGCGCGCTGTCCGCGCCGGTGCGGATGAGTTCGCGGGAGGTCCGCTCGCCGAGGACCGCGCTGAGGGCGTCCACGATGATGGATTTGCCCGCGCCGGTCTCGCCGGACAGGACGTTGAGCCCCGGTCCGAAGCCGATGTCCGCGGATTCGATGACCGCGATATTCTGGATATTCAGTTCTGACAGCATCGTGTCATCACTTCCCGATCAGTGTATTGATGGCGTCGCGGAAATTGCGCGCCTTGGTCTCTGTTCTGCAGAGGACGAAAATGGTGTCGTCCCCGGCGATGGTGCCGAGGATGCCGTCCCAGTTCATGCCGTCGATGGAGGCGCAGACGGCGCCGGCCATGCCGGACAGTGTACGGATGACGCAGGTGTTCAGGGCAAAGTCCACGGAGAGGACGGCGCCGGGCAGCAGCGCGTCGACGCCGGTGGGTTTGCCGTCCGCGTCGCGGCTGGCAGCACGGTAGACGGAGCGGCCGTCGGGGCCGACCTGCTTCACCAGCTTGAGCTCCTTGATGTCCCGGGAAATGGTCGCCTGGGTGACTTCATAGCCGTGTTCCCGCAGCTTCAGGATGAGTTCGTCCTGCGTGGCGATGGGCTCTTCGGCGATGAGGGTCAATATCTGATTCTGTCGGTCTTTTCGAGCATTCATGAGTGTTCAGCCTCCGTTCCGGCCAGTTTGTTGTTGAGGATCTCAAAGAAGGGATCGGTCTTGATGCGGATGAACTGCGCGTCGTATTCCGCGCGGGTCACGGAGATGACGTCTCCCTCCATGACTTTGATGGACTCCCCGCCGTCGAGGGACACGACGACATCTTTGCTGCGGGAGTCTTTGCTGATGTTGATGGTCAGCCGGTTGTCCGCGCTGAAGACGATGCTGCGGGCGAACAGGCTCTGGGGGCAGATGGGCGTGACGACGATGCCGGTCATGCTGGGGTTCAGCACCGGTCCCCCGGCCGCCAGATTGTAGGCGGAGGAGCCTGTCGGCGTGGAGACGACGACGCCGTCGGCGCGGTAGGTGTTGATGAGCCGGTCGTCGCAGGAGACGTCGAGGTCGACGATCTTCACCTTGGACCCGCGGCACACCGCCACATCGTTGATGATGTTCTCCTCTTTCAGGACCCTGCCGCCGCGCATGAGGCGGACGTTGAGGAGCATGCGGGTCTCCGTCTGATAGTCGCCTTCGATGAGCGACTTCAGCAGTTCGAGCTCCGTCCGCTCGAGACCGGCCATAAAAGCGAGCCGGCCCGCGTTGATGCAGAGGATGGGCTTGCCGTACTGCACCGTGCTCTTCGCGGCACGGAGCATGGAGCCGTCTCCGCCCACCGTGATGATGGCGTCGCACCAGGGCACCAGCACTTCGAAGGCAAAGGACTGCATCTCCGGCACATCGCCGAAGACAGCCCGGTCTTCCTCCTGGCAGGCATACTCCGCCCCGTACTGGCGGAGCCAGGAACAGATCTCTTTCGTGATCTGTCCGTCGGTGTCCCGGGTGAGGTTCGGGAGCAGCGCGATCTTCATTCAGAGTCCCTTCTTCCTGTGGATTCGTCAGCGGTCCAGCGCTTCGTGCGAAGCTTCGGCCAGTGCCGCTGCCGTCATGTTCGTTTTGCGTCCCGGCGCGTCCGAGCGCTCCAGGAACATGAGATATTCGATATTGCCTTCCGGTCCCTTGATGGGCGAAAAGGTCAGGCCCAGCAGGGAGAACCCGGCTTCCACGGCAAAGTCTGTGATGGTGGCAATGACGTCTTCATGGACCTTCCGGTCCCGGACGACGCCCTTTTTTCCGACGTTCTCTTTCCCCGCCTCGAACTGGGGCTTGATGAGACAGACGGCCTGTCCCCCGTCCCGCAGCCGTTCCCGAAGGACCGGCAGGATGATGCGCAGGGAGATGAACGAGACGTCGACGCTGGCAAAGTCGATGGGTTCGGGCACCTCATCCTCCGTGACATAGCGGAAGTTGGTGCGCTCCAGGTTCACGACCCGCTCATCGGTCCGGAGCTTCCAGGCGAGCTGCCCGTAGCCCACGTCGATGGCATAGACTTTCACCGCTCCGTTCTGGAGCATACAGTCGGTGAAGCCTCCGGTGGAGGCGCCGATGTCCATGCAGGTCTTCCCGTCCAGAGTAAGGCCGAATTCGGTCATGGCCTTTTCCAGCTTGAAGCCGCCGCGGCTCACATAAGGCATCTTCTCGCCCCGGACTTCGATGACATCTTCGTCTGTGACTGTCGTGCCGGCCTTCAGCTGTTTCTGACCGTTGACATAGACAGCGCCCGCCATAATGAGCGCCTTCGCCTTTTCCCGGCTCTCGGTGTGGCCGCGTTCGAAGACGGCCAGGTCGAGCCGCTGTTTCGCCTTCTTCTCACTCATGGGGCGTGTCCTCCGTGACCGCCCGGACCATGGCCGCGGCGTCGAGGTCGAACTCCGCCCGCAGAGAGGCCTGCTTGGCGTGGTGGACGAAGGTGTTGTCGACCGCGAAGTAGCGGTAGGTGCCGCTGAACCGGCGCTGCATGAGGTCGTATCCGTAAGCTTCGCCGATACCGCCGGACTTGGCGCCCTCCTCAAAGAAGAGGACCTTGTCGCAGTCGAGGACCGCGTCGACGGCTCCCGGGGCGATGGGCCACACTTTATTGAGCTTGACGATGCGGACGCGGATGCCCTGCTCTTTCAGCAGGTCGCGCGCTTTGGCCGCCTCCGGGAACAGGGTGCCGAAGGTGACGATGGCGGCCGCGTCTTTCGCGTCGTTCAGATCGGTGTTTTCGTAGTAGTCTTCCCCGAGGACGCTGAAGTCGTCATAGGTGTTCTGGTTGAAGTCCTCCGGAATATAGCCCTGCTGTCCTCTCGGATAGCGGACCGCGATGACCTTGCCCTCGTCGTAAAGGGCGCGGTACAGGAACTGCCCGACCCCTTTATAAGTGGAGGGCGAATAGATGACGCTGTTGGGGATGGTGCGCAGGAAGGCCAGGTCGAAGATGCCCTGGTGGCTGCGGCCGTCGTCGCCGACAAAGCCGGCGCGGTCCACCGCCAGGACCACTTTCTGGTCCTGCATGGCCACGTCGTGGACGATCTCATCGTAGGCCCGCTGCAGGAATGTGGAGTAGACGGCAAAGACCGGGATGAGCCCGCCCTTGGCCATGCCGCCGGCGAACGTGACCGCGAACTCCTCCGCGATGCCCACGTCGAAGAACCGGTCCGGGAACCGTTCGGAGAACTCCTTCAGTCCCGTCCCGAGGGCCATGGCGGCCGTGATGGCGACGATGTTCTCGTCCTGGTCCGCAAAGGTGCAGAGCGCCTTGCCGAACTCGTTGGAGAAGTTCGTGCCGCCCTTCGGCGACTCGCCGGTCACCTTGTTGAAGCTGCCGATGCCGTGGAACCGGGAGGGGTCCTGTTCCGCGAACACGTAGCCCTTCCCCTTTTTGGTCATGACATGGAGCAGCACCGGGCCGTCGATGAACTTGCAGGACTGGAACGCGTAGCGCAGCGCCCGCAGGTCGTGGCCGTCGATGGGGCCCATATAGTTGAAGCCCATATCCTCGAACACATTACTCGAGTAGAGCCTGTCTTTCACTTCTTTTTTGATGGTCACGATGGCCTGGACCGCCGCATCGCCCACGTATGGGAGCTTCTGCAGGGTGTTCCGCACCTCTTCCTTGAACCCGTAGTACGCGGGGTTCGTGCGGATACCGGCGAGGTACATGGCCAGGGAGCCGACGTTCGGCGAGATGGACATCTCGTTGTCGTTCAGGACGACGATGAGTTTGGTGTTCTCATGGCCCGCGTTGTTCAGGGCCTCGTAGACGAGGCCGCCGGTAAAGGAGCCGTCGCCGATGACTGCGAGCGTGTAGGAGGGGTCGTTCTTCTGCTGTTTTGCCACAGAGAGGCCGTACCCCGCCGCGATGGACGCGCCGCTGTGGCCCGCCGCAAAGATGTCGTGGTCGCTCTCCTCCGGGTTCGGGAAGCCGGAGAGGCCGCCGTTCTGCCGCAGGGTATGGAACTGCTCGTACCGTCCGGTAAGCAGCTTGTGGGTGTAGACCTGGTGGCCGACGTCCCAGACGAAGGAGTCCTTCGGGGACTCGAACTCCAGGTGCATGGCCAGGGTGAGTTCCACCGCGCCCAGGTTGGACGCCAGGTGTCCGCCGTTCTCCGAGACCGTGTCGACGATGGTGGCGCGGATCTCTTCCGTCAGCTGCTGCAGCTGCGCGTTGGAGAGGTCCCGCAGGTCTTCCGGAGAATGGATGGTTTCTAACAAAGTCATGGTCTGCCTCATTTTTCCCTTGTCAGGAGCATTTCCGTCAGGTCTTTCAGGAAGTCGGTCTCCGCGAATGCCGCGAGGGCTTCGTAGGCCTGACCGGTATAGTCTTTGGCCCGCTTCTCCGCCTCTTCCAGGCCGAGCAGGGTCACATAGGTGGTCTTTTCTTCTTCGGCGTCGGAGCCCACCGGTTTGCCCAGCAGGAGCTCGTTGCCGGTGACGTCGAGGATGTCGTCGCGGATCTGGAACGCCATGCCGAGGGCGGCGCCGTAGTCGCGGGCGGCCTCCAGCTGTTTCTCCTCTGCTCCCGCGGCGATGCACCCCAGTTCGCAGGCGGCGCGGATGAGCGCGCCGGTCTTCTTCTGATGGGTGGCCTGCAGGCGCTGCAGGGAGACGTCGTCCGCGGACTCGTTCGCAATGTCCATGACCTGTCCGCCGAGCATGCCGTACGGACCGGTGGCGGCGGCCAGCAGGCGCAGGGCCTTGACGGTGGCTTCCGCGGGCAAATCGGCCCCGGCGGCCACCTCGAAGGCATAGGCCTCCAGCGCGTCTCCCGCGAGGAGCGCGGTGGTCTCGCCGAACTCCTTGTGGCAGGAGGGTTTGCCCCGGCGCATGTCGTCATCGTCCATGCAGGGCAGGTCGTCGTGGATGAGGGACGACGTGTGGATCATCTCGAGGGCGCAGGCCAGATCCAGCGCGTGGTCCGGGTCCCCGCCGCAGACGCGGCAGAACTCGAGGACCAGCACCGGACGGATGCGTTTTCCGCCGATCATGGTGCTGTAGCGCATGGCGTCGGTCAGCTCCTGCACCGGCTTTTCGCGTCCCTCCAGGAGGGTCTCCAGACGGGAGTCGGTCAGATCGGAGTACGACTCCAGAATGAGTTCGTTCAGTTCCTTCATTCCGTCTCGTCTCCGCTGTTCAGTTTTGTGATCTTCAGCTCCGCCTCGTCCAGGGTCTTGTTGCAGAACCGGGCAAGGTTAGTGCCTTCCTCAAACAGTTTGAGCGACTCGTCGAGGCTCAACGTATCGTTCTCCAGCATGGACACGATCTTCTCGAGCCGGGTCATCGCCTCTTCATAGGTCATTTGTTTTTGTTCAGCCATGGGGGTCACCTCTTATTTTGTCGTTGTGCCGTCCACCGTACAGAGGATCTTGCCGTCCTCGACGGTCACGGTCAGCGGGTCGTTCTTCTTGACAGCGGAAACGGAGCGGACAAGGGTGCCGTCCTCCTTTTCCGCGATGGCATAGCCGCGGGCAATGACCGCGAAGGGGTCATAGGCCTCCATTTTGGCGGCGATCTGCGCAAAGCGTCTCTTCTCCTCGCCCAGCCGGTCGGACATGCCGTGCTCCAGCCGGATGGACGCCCGGTCGAGCCGCATGCCCTCCCGGTTCGTCTGCTCCCGGACACACCGGCCCATGCTCTCGGTGAGCTGGTCGATGCGCTGGCGTTTTTCGCCGAGGAGGGAGTCGAAGCTGCGGAGCACGTTGCTGGTCCGCAGGGTGTCCAGCCGGTTCCGCTGCAGGTTCAGGTTCGTCTGCAGGCAGGACCGGATGCGGTTGCGGTAGAGCAGCACCTTGTCGGACTCCTCATACCAGTCCGGCGTACAGACTTCCGCCGCGGCGGACGGTGTGGGGGCCCGCAGGTCCGCCACAAAGTCGATGATGGTGAAGTCGGTCTCGTG
>CAJGDU010000034.1 GCA_904502175.1 Clostridiaceae bacterium | reverse complement strand
GCGGCACTGATGTTGTCGAACTCCAGCGAGCCGATGCGGACCCGGTCGAAGCCCATGTTGCAGGCGAGCTCGATGGGGTCGGTGAAGGTCTTGCCGATGTCCGGGCCGTAACAGCAGAAGTTGATGCCGACCAGGACCACTTCCCGGTACCCGGCCGCTTTGATCTTCTGCAGCTCCTGTTCCAGGTCCTCGAGGGTCCGGGAACGGCTCCGGCCGCGGGCCGTCGGGATGATGCAGTAGGAACACCTGCGGTTACAGCCGTCCTGGATCTTGATGAAGGCCCGGGTGCGGCCGAGGAACTCCTCGATGGGGAGGTTCTGGAAGGTCTCGTCCCTGTCGTGTTCCGCGACGTCGAGGACCCGGTCCGCGGCGCCGCCCCGCCTCTGTTCGAAGAAGGCGTTCACGTGGTCGATGATCTTCTCGAGGTCCCGGACCCCGGCGACGATGTCCGCCTCCTCCAGGGAAGAGGCCTTGTCCGGGTAGGCCTGGACCATGCAGCCGCTCAGGACCACACAGGCGTCCGGTGCCATGCGGCGGAACTTCCGGATGGCCTGGCGGGACTTCTGGTCCGCCACCGCGGTGACGGTACAGGAGTTGATGACGTAGACGTCGCAGCCCTCGGGGCTGTCGGACAGCGTGAACCCGGCCGAACGGAACCGTTCCGCCAGCGCTTCGGTGTCGTACTGATTCACTTTGCAGCCCAGCGAATGAAGATGGACTTTCACGCCGTCACCGCCTTTCCCCAAGATGATAAATCGCCTTATTATAAATGACTTATTCTTTTTTATCAATATCTCCCAGTTATCGTTTGACACCCTATAAGTATAAATGGTAAAATTTCTAGTGATAATTTAGAGATACTGTACTCTGGAGGGAAATGAAATGATCGATAAAAAGAGTTCCTATCCGGTCATCCTGGTCCCCGGCGTGCTGGGTTACGGCGACGACAGCAAACTGTCGAAGATCGTCCCGTACTTCGGCACCATGTCTGCCAGTGTCGCAAAGACTGTCCGCAGTCTCGGCATGGACTGCTACACCGCGTCTTTCACTCCCGCGGCGGGCATCTGGGACAGAGCCTGTGAATTATACGCACAGATCGCCGGCGGCACCGTCGATTACGGCGCAGCCCATTCTGAGCGTTACGGCACGCCCCGCTTTGGTAAAAAATATGACGGCTGGGTCAAGAACTTCGGCAAAGAGAACGAGTTCGGCGTCCCCGGCAAAGTCACTCTCATAGCCCACGGTTTCGGCGCCCCTGTCGCGCGTATGCTCGCCTACCTTCTGGCCTACGGTTCCAAGAAGGAACAGGCCGCGGGCGGCGACATCTCTCCGCTGTTCCTCGGCGGCAACGACAAAGCCATCCACGCAGTGGTCACCCTGGCCGGCAACAATGACGGCACCACGCTCTTCGACGCCCTGGAAGACCGCTTCCCCGGCGCCAAGAAGACCCTCATGACCCAGCTGTTCAAAATGAGCGACTGGAACCCGGCAGATCATAAACTCGACGAGTACCTCGCCAAGACCAGAACGAACCTCCTCTACGAGGCAGGCCTCGACGGTATGGCAGACTTCAATAAACGGGTCGAACCGGCCCCCAACACCTACTACTTCTCCTATTCCGCGGAAGCCACCCGGGACTATGCCGAGCTCATCCCCGAACGCCGCATCCGCAAATATGAGAACCCCTTCACCTCCAAGTCCTATCGCCGCGCGAAGGAGAACCGCCCCGAGCTGACGCTCCCGGACCTCCGTCACGGCGGCCTTGCCGTGGCTCCCACCGCGGCCCTCATCGGCACATATAAAAACTATCTGTCCGATGCTCCTCTGGCCACTCCGGTCATGCATCCGAACGACGGTTTCATCAACACCGACAACACGCTGGCTCCCTCCACGGAACCGGTCCGTGCCTATCGGTCCGTCAACGACTGCTATCCCGGCGAGTGGTATCAGATGCCCATCTGGGAAGGCAATTCCCTCGGATATCTCGGTGTCCTGCAGCGGCCGGACAAGTACCGCGATTTCTATGTGGACCTCATGAAGATCATCTGCAACCTCATCGAAGAATAAGAGAACTTCAAGTCACGCGGGCATCCATTCGGGTGCCCGTGTTTTCTCAAAATACCGAAAGAAAGGAGTGTATGGTTTTGGATTTCGCACGCGATTTTTCCACCATCCCGCCGCAGGTATCAGAACTTGCGAAGCTGTCCATCGAGAACAGCCAGATCGACCCCGCCCTCTACGCGAAGTACAACGTCAAACGGGGTCTGCGCGACCGCGACGGCAAAGGCGTCCTGACCGGTCTGACCGAAATCTCCGAAGTCTGGGGCCATCAGGTCATCGATGGCGTCGACACCGAAGTCGACGGCATTCTCCGTTTCCGCGGCTACAATGTGGAGGACCTCATTGAGGGCTTCCCGAAAAACAACAACTTCGCCTTTGAGGAAGTCGTCTATCTGCTTCTGTTCGGCGAGCTTCCGACGGAAGAACAGTTCGACGAATTCAAAGAGCTGCTCGCCGGCTACCGCACCCTGCCCACACACTTCGTCCGGGACATCATCATGAAAGCGCCCAGCAAGGACATGATGAACACCCTGGCCCGCAGCGTGCTCACCCTGTATTCCTACGACCAGAATTCCGATGACGGCAGCCCGGAGAACGTCCTGCGGCAGTGCCTGGAGCTCATCGCCCTGTTCCCGCAGCTCTCCGTCTACGGCTACCAGACTTACAAGTACTACCACGACGGCGATTCGTTCTTCATCCACCCGCCGCTGGAGGAGTACTCCACCGCGGAGAACATCCTGCACATGGTGCGCATGGACAGCCAGTTCTCGCCCCTGGAGGCCAAGGTCCTCGACATGGCCCTCATCCTCCACGCGGAGCACGGCGGCGGTAACAACTCCACCTTCACGACCCATGTGGTCACGTCCTCCGGCTCCGACACCTACTCGACCACCGCGGCGGCCCTCGGCTCCCTGAAGGGACCCCGTCACGGCGGCGCCAACATCAAGGTCATGCAGCAGATGACGGAGATGAAGGAGGTCGTCAAAGACTGGAAGGACGAAGAGGAGGTCGCGGCCTACCTCAACCGCCTTCTGAACCGCGACGCCTTCGACAAGTCCGGTCTCATCTACGGCCTCGGCCACGCCATCTACACGAAGTCCGACCCCCGTGCCCGCATGCTCAAGTCCTTTGTCCGCGAACTGTCCGCGGAGAAGGGCCGCACCGACGAGTTCGAACTCTATGAGACCATCGAGCGCATCGGTCCGGACCTCGTCACGGCCAAGCGCAACACGCAGAAGAGCATCTGCGCCAACGTCGACTTCTACAGCGGCTTTGCCTACGACATGCTGGGCCTGCCGAGAGAGCTGTATACGCCCATCTTCGCCATTGCCCGTATCGCCGGCTGGAGCGCGCACCGCATGGAAGAGATCATTAACCGCGGCAAGATCATCCGCCCGGCCTACATGAACATCTGCCCGCCCAGAGCCTACAAGCCCTTCGAGGAGCGCTGATGTTCTGACTGACAAAAAGAAACCCTCTCCGTTTCGGAGAGGGTCTTTTTTATGGGCGTGTTCAGTTGTTGCCGTTGATGAGGTTGTTGATGAAGTCGGGGTCCTCGGAGACGGGCTCGGTGTCGGTGGACTCTTCCGTGGCGGGCTCGGTCTCGGGTTCCTCCCAGACCTGCAGGACGACGGTCGAGCCTTTGCTGTACTGGGAACCGGCTGTCAGAGAAGCGGAGCGGACGGTGCCGGACACTTCGCTGCCGTCGTTGCGGATGTCGGAGCGGGTGACCTTGAAGCCGAGGGCCGTCAGACGGGCGCTGGCGTCTTCATAGGTGCTGCCGACGACGTCCGGCATGGTGATCTTTTCCTCGCCCTTGGAGACGGTGAGCTCGATGTTCGCGCCCTCGTTGACTTTCGTTCCGGGGCTGATGTTCTGGGCGATGATCTTGCCGGCGGCCTCTTCACTGTAGGCCTCGACCCGGGTGAAGGTGAACGAGGAATAGCGGGGAGAGCCGTCCACGGCGGAATAGTACTTGCCGACCAGGTCGGGGACCTCGACGACCTTGACCTCCGCGGAAATGGAGGCGGTGGTGGTGTCCTCCGGCTCAATGGTGAACCGGTCCTTCAGAACGGTGAAGTACAGGACGCCGAAGAGGAGTGCCGCAATGAGCAGGACGACCATGATGGTGGTGAGGATGGTCTTGGCGCCGCCGCCGTTGTGGTCGCGGCGGGGACGCTCCTCGTATTCGTCGTCCTCTTCGTCGTTCGTGATATGGGTGCGGACCACGCCCTCGTTGATGACCTGCTGCTGCAGCGGGTTGTAGCGCAGCTCCTGGGTGTCGTCCTTGTTGCCGATGGGGTGGGGGGCATACATGCGCTGGCGCCGGCGGGCCTTTTCCTCTTCCTCATATTCGGAGGCGAACTCCACGACCTGGGAGGCGGAGAGCTCAGCGCGGAAGCGGTCCATGTTGCGGGTCCGGTCTTCCGGCAGGACCTGCAGGGCGTTGACCAGGGCGCCGACCACGTGCTGGGGCAGGGCGTCCGCGAACTTGGCGGGGATCATCATCTCGTCGTTCTCCATGCGGATCATGGCGTCGATGGGCGCCCGTCCGATGAGGACGCGGTACAGGACCGCGGCGAAGGAGTAGATGTCGGTCCACGCGCCGGCTGCCGCCTGGACACCCAGCTGTTCGACGGGGGTGTAGCCCGGGAACACTTCGGTGGTCAGGCCGCCGTTGACGGTCCGGCACTCCGGGATGGAGAAGTCGGAAATGCGGACTTTATGGTCGGGGTAGATGTACAGCGTGGAGGGGGAGATGCCGCGGTGGATGATGCCGTTCTGGTGCAGGGTGGCCAGGGTGGAGAGGACCGGCATGAAGAGCACGCGGGCCTCGTCCCAGGACAGATAGCCCTCCTTGGCGGCGAGCAGGTAGTCCCGCAGGGACTGGGCGCCTTCCACATATTCACTGACGACGTATGCCGTGTTGTTTTCTTCGAAGATCTCCTTCACGGAGATGAGGGCGGAGAGGCCGTTCATCTTCTGCAGCTTGCTCCAGAGTTCCTGGAAGCTTCTCAGAAGGCTGTAGTACAGTTCCTCCGCGCCGGGACGGATGGCAAGGTCTCTGCTCTCGGACCCGCGTTTGACGAGGGTGTCCGGCAGGAACTCGCGGATGGTGACCGGAGTCTTGTTCTCAGTATCGTAACCCATATAGGTGGTGCCGTCGCCGTTCGACTCCGTGACCGCGCCGATGAGGTAATGGCCTCCGACCATGGTGCGCATGGGGAGGAACGGGGGCAGCTGCAGGGAATCGTTATGGAAATGGCAGTGGGGGCACTGTTCGGCAGAGCCCTTCTCTTTCATACAGTTCATGCAAAGATTCTCGTATGACATAGAATTCTCCTTTCCTGTATGGATATCAGTCCTATTTTAATATAAAGACCTTAAATTATCCAATTACAAATGGTTTCAGTACCGTTACAGCGCTTTTTGGGGCCATTTTGGCGATTTGTGTCCGTAAAAAAGGACACTTCAGAAAAAACTGAAACATTTGTGTTGACTTCCCGAAAACCACGTGTATAATAAACTTGTAACGAAAAACAAATGTTCGGTCGTTTGTTCGACCTTTGGGAGGAAGTCCTATGTTTACCTTTGTGCTGAAAACCACGTTAGAAGTCGCCGCCGTCATCCTGCTCCTGGCCGGCTATCTCAACGAAGAAAAAGTCATCGCGTTCGAACAGAAGCTCTGGGCCCGCCTGCGGGACACACGCAGGGCCTCCGCTCCGGCCCACAGCGCCACCTACCTGGCCTCCAGGGAAGCGGCCCGGAAGAACGAGCAGGAGAGGGAGCGCATCGCCCGCCGCGCGGAGTACGCGAGAAAACAGGCGGTCCTCCTCAGAACGTCTGACGACCCCGAACCCAAGCGTGTAGCCTGAGTCTGCCCATTTCTCAGGTTTACATAAAACAGGTAGCGTCTACCTCGACACAACAAAACGGTGTGCCCCTCCGGACACACCGTCTTTGTTTTTTATTGGAGTTTACAGAAGGTCTTCGGCGTCTTCCGGGTTCTCCCAGTTGTGCCAGACGTTCTGCACGTCGTCGTTGTCCTCGAACATTTCGATCATCTTCGCCATGTTCTTCAGGGCCTCCTCATCGGTCAGCTTGACGTAAGTGGAGGGGACATACTGGACTTCGGCGGTGGAGAACTTGTAGCCGGCGGCTTCCAGGCTGTCGCGGACGGAGCCGAGGTCGCCAATGCCGGTCCTTATCTCGTAGACCAGGTCGTCGTCGGTGAGGAAGTCCTCGGCGCCGGCCTCCAGGGCGGCCTCCATGAGGGTGTCTTCGTCGACGGGGTTCTCGTCCTCATCGACAAGGAAGATGAGGATGACGCCGCAACGCTCGAACATGAAGGAAACACAGCCGGACTGGCCGAGATTTCCGCCGTATTTGTCGAAATAGTGGCGTACATCGCCCGCGGTGCGGTTCTTGTTGTCGGTCAGGGTCTCGACGATGACGGCAATGCCGTTCGGGCCGTAGCCCTCGTAGACGTTTTCGACGTACTCTTTGTTCGCGTCCTCGCCGGCGGCCTTCTTGATGGCCCGCTCAATGTTGTCGTTCGGAATGTTCGCGGCTTTCGCCTTGGCGATGACGTCTTTCAGCTTGGAGTTGTTGTCGGGGTCCGGTCCGCCCTCTTTGATGGCGACGGCCAGCTCACGGCCAATTTTGGTGAAGACCTTGGCTCGCGCGTTGTCGGTCTTCTCTTTTTTGCGTTTGATGGTGCTCCATTTGGAATGTCCGGACATGGGTGCACGCCTCCCTTAAAATGCTTTGTGAAATGACGAAACTATTATATAGAGGATTGTTCCTCTTGTCCATCGTAAATTATGTCGAAGAACGTGCGCAGCCGGTCCAGTTCGCCCTGCAGGTAGAGGTACCCGAAGAGGGCCTCGAACCCGGTGGCCGCGTGGTAGGCGGCGCCGCTTTTGTTCTTCGGTGTGTGGTTGGTGTGGGTGTTGCGGCCCCGGCGGAAAACGGCCTCTTCCTCCTCGTTCAGAAGAGGGGCAATGCGCTCTAAGGCTGCGGCCTGGGCATCGGCGTTCACCCAGCGGACTTTTGCGGCGTGCAGGTCGCCGGCCGGGCGGTTGGCCTCGGTCACCAGCCGCTCTCTGACGAACAGCTCATAGACACAGTCTCCGAGGAACGCAAGGTCCAGGGGGCTGAGCTGTTTCGGGTCGGTCGCCGCGTCCAAAAAACGGTTCATAAGGAAGTGCTCCTTTAGGATACGTAGTCGAATTCGATGTCGTACAGGCTGACGGTGTCGCCGTCCTGAATGCCGTTGTCGAGGAGGGCCTGGTCGATGCCGCTGGTCTGCAGGACCCTCTGCAGGTACTGCAGAGACTCGTAGTCGTCATAGTCGATCTTCGCGAGGATGGGCACGAGCCACTCGGCCTCCACGATATAGATGCCGTCTTCCACCCGGATGGTGAAGCCGGTGTCTTTCTTCTTTTCGAGCATCTCCAGCGGGATCTCTTCCGTCTCATACCGCTTGATGGGCGGCAGGGTGGCAAGCTTCGCGGCCACCGCGTTGATGAGCTCCTTCGTGCCCTCGAGGATGGGGGCGCAGATGCTGAAGTACTCGTAGCCCCGTTCCTCAACGTAGGAGCGGAAGGCCTCGATCTGTTCATCGCTGGCCATGTCGATCTTGTTGCCGGCCACGATCTGCGGCAGGTCCATCATGTCGGGGTTGAACTTTTCGAGTTCGGCGTTGATGGCGTTGAAGTCCTCGATGGGGTCTCTGCCCTCGGAACCGGCCACGTCGACGATGTGGACCAGCATGCGGCAGCGCTCCACGTGGCGCAGGAACTCGTGTCCGAGGCCGATGCCGTCGGAGGCGCCTTCGATGAGGCCGGGAATGTCCGCCATGACGAAGGAGTTGCCCTCGCCCATAGAGACGACGCCCAGGACCGGGACGATGGTGGTGAAGTGGTAGTCGCCAATGATGGGTTTGGCCTCACTGACCACGGAGATGAGGGTGGATTTGCCGACGTTGGGGAAGCCCAGAAGGCCGACGTCCGCCAGAAGCTTCAGTTCGAGCTGCAGTTCCCACTCTTCGCCGGGCATGCCGTCTTTCGCGAAGCGGGGCGCCTGCCGGGTGGGGGTGGCGAAATGCCGGTTGCCCCAGCCTCCGCGGCCGCCCTTCGCGGCAATGAACTCCTCTTCGTCGGACATGTCGGCGAGGATGGCGCCGCTCTCCACTTCCCGGATGATGGTGCCCTTCGGGACCTTGATGTATAAGTCCTGACCCCGCTTGCCGTTGCACTTGTTGCCCCGGCCGTCCTTGCCGTTTTCCGCTTTGTACTTGCGCTTGTAACGGAAATCGGACAGGGTGGCCAGAGAGGTGTCCACGACGAAAATGATGTTTCCGCCGCGGCCTCCGTCGCCGCCGTCCGGGCCGCCGCTGGCCACATATTTCTCCCGGTGGAAGGCAACGGCGCCGTTGCCGCCCTTTCCGGCTATGACTGTGATCTTCGCGATGTCGACAAACATAGTGGGGTCCTTTCCTTTGAAATGTTTTCCTGATTATAATAAATTGAATAGGGGAAGTCAATCGAGGCGCCGTTTGACGCCCCTGCCGGTTTGTGATAGTCTTATGGCGATTTGCGAGGAGGGATCCCCTGATGAAAATCCTGATGCCGGAATACAAGACCCTGACCCGGGGCGACATCGACATGTCCGGGTTCGAGCGCCTGGGAGACCT
This sequence comes from Clostridiaceae bacterium, assembly GCA_904502175.1. Taxonomy (GTDB): domain Bacteria; phylum Bacillota; class Clostridia; order Oscillospirales; family Acutalibacteraceae; genus RUG420. Next base: position 1,003 of record CAJGDU010000034.1, on the reverse strand, counting down.
GGTCATCCTGGACCACCCCACGCCGGAAGAACTGAACGCGGAACTGAAGGACACCGATATCCTGTTCGTCAACAAGATCGTCGTGACAGAAGAGCTGCTGGAGCACGCTCCGAAGCTCCGCTACATCGGCGAGTGCGCCACCGGCTATAACAATATCGACCTCAAAGCCTGCAAGGCGCGGGGCATCACCGTCACCTTCGTGCCGTCCTACTCGACCAACGCGGTGGCGCAGCACGTGTTCTCCCTGATGCTCGACCACTTCGGCCGGGTCCGGGACTACAGCATCGACACGAAAGCCGGCGGCTGGACCGCCTCCGGCAACTTTGCCAACATGATCTTCCCGACAGAAGAACTTGAAGGGAAGACCATCGGTCTGGTCGGCTACGGCCGCATCGGGCAGCGGGTGGCCGCCATTGCCCATGCTTTCGGCATGAACGTCCTGGCCACCTCCCGGTCCTTCGTCTCCGGCTGGTCCGGCGACGGAGTCACCCAGTTCACCGACCTCGAGACGCTGCTGAAAACAGCCGACGTCGTGTCGGTCCACTGCCCGCTGAACGACGAATCGCACCACCTGTTCAACAGAGAACGGTTTGCGCTCATGAAAGAGGGCGCGTTCTTCATCAACACCGCCCGGGGCCCCATCGTCGACGAGGAGGCACTGGCCGAGAGCCTGCGCTCCGGACACCTCTCCGGCGCGGCCCTCGACGTCCTCGAAGAGGAACCCATGCGGGCCGACTGCGCCCTGCAGGACATTGAGAACTGCATCATCACGCCCCACGTGGCGTGGGCGCCGCGGGAGACCCGCCAGCGCCTGGTGGACGTGGTCCTGGAGAACGTCCAGGCCTGGCTCGAAGGCGCTTCTCTGAACGTCGTCGAAGCCGATTGACAGAGGTGCCCCGCTCTGCTAAAATACAGGGGCGCAACACGGAGACGTATCGAAGTGGTCATAACGGGGCTGACTCGAAATCAGTTTGCCGGTAACTCCGGCACGTGGGTTCGAATC
>CAJGDU010000033.1 GCA_904502175.1 Clostridiaceae bacterium | reverse complement strand
TTGCCGGTCTCCTCGTTGAACTCCACGATGATGTTCACGCGCTGGCCGTTGAGCATGGCGGGGATGAACTTGGTGGTGATGTACTTTCCGTTGCCGTCCACGTCGAGGTCGGACACCGGGTAGATGGCGGCGAAGTTGCCGTTCAGGGTGATCCAGTTGCCGGTCCACTCGTGGATGAGGTCGCCGTCATTATTGAACTTCGCGGTGTTGTCCAGACCGAGGTCCAGCCAGCCGCCGTTGTTCTCATCGGGGACGAAGACGTTGACTTCCGCCGCGGTGATCTCCGCCCACTGCTCCTCGGTCATGGCGAGCACATCGTGCCCGTCTTTTTCCACGGTCGCGAAGTCGGCGTCCGGGGTGAGGGCCCGGTTGGACAGCGTGCTGGCCGCGGTGCGGAGCATGGCGTCGGTCATCCACTTGGCGGTCTCGCCGCCGAGGATGGACTGGAAGTCGCGTCCGGCGTAGTAGTTGCCGCCGGTGGTATAGTAACCGGAGTTGCCGGTCATGGACTGACCGAGCAGGTTATAGAAATCGTTGACGGTGTAGGAACCGTTGCTGCTGCCGCTGAAGGGAGCGACATAGTAGCCGCCGGTGCCGCCGTACTGCGCGTAGGGGTTGGTGCTCTGGCTGTAGCCCGAGCCGCCGTAGTCGTAGTACTGGCCGCCGGTGAGCAGGTCGAACAGAGAGGTGCCGCCGCTGTTGGAGGCGATCTGTCCCGCGGACTCAAGCGTGGCGTACTGCTTGACGGAGCCCGTGAAGGCCTCGTCCATGCCGATCTCCTCGTAGATGCCCGTCATGGTGTTCATGAACCGGGGGTTGCTGTGCGGGAAGTACATGGACAGACCGTAGGCATCTGCCGCGCCCCGGACGCGGTTGTACTTGACCGCGTTCTGGATGACGTCTGCCAGCTGGTTCGACTCCGTGCTGTCCAGCTTCTTGCAGAAGTCGACGATGTCGACCTGGTCCAGCCGGTTCGCCGCGGAGAACTCCTTGGAGGAGGTGCGGGCCGTGGCCACGTCCTGATAGTGGTCGGAGGTCAGGGTCTCGGTGAGGTCCGTGCCGAAGTTCGTGAGGGCTTCGGGGACCGTGCCGTGCAGTTCCGCGAGGTCCGTCATGGACAGCGTGGTGCTGCTGCCGTAGCTCATGTAGCCGATGGGGCTCGAGGTGGCGGACTTCGACGTGAAGTCGTCGAGGATGCGTTTGCCGAGCGCCAGTGTGGACGTCGAAGAGTTGGCGTTGAGGTCGGACAGCCAGTTGGTGTAGTACCAGCCGGTGCCGGGCTCCGACTCTTCGGAGGCGATGAAATAGTCCGCGTAGGGTTCCAGCGCGATGGCGTTTTCGAGGGTCGCCATGAGACAGGCGTCAAAGCCGACAAAGTCGAACTTCACGCCGCCGGCCTTCAGAGCCTTCGCCACTTCGGCGGTGTTCATGGTCTCTCTCGGGTAGAGTTCATCGCGGCCATAGCCCTCGACACTGCCGGCGCCATGGTCCCAGAGGATGAGCATGTAGCGGTCCGCGGGCGCTTCTTTCGCCGCGAACTGGATGAAGGACGCGAGGGTCTCCGGGTTCGTCATGGCGGAGCGACGCAGCGTGTCCAGTCTCTGGAGGCCGCGGCTGGTGGCCTTCCAGCGCTGGATGTTGTTCGCGCTCATGACGTTGTTGGACCAGCGCTTCGCGCCGCCGGTCTCCACGAGGATGTTCACGTTCTCGTTGGAGAGGTCGGCGTGGAGGATCTCATTGAGGTCCATGGTGGCCATGCCGGACTGGGACTCGAGGTCCGAGCCGATGATGTAGAGCATGAGGGTGACCTTGTCCTGGCCGTTGCCCTTCAGCTTCGTATACTTCGCGCGGGCCGCGTCAGAGACCGCGTTATCCACTTCGGACTCGTCCGTGTTGGCCGCGGGCGCGTTGCTGGTGTAGGTCGTGTAGTACGGGTTCTGCCCCGTGCCGGTCGTGGTCCCTACCCCGCTGTTGATGCCCATGCAACTGCCGACCAGGCTCAAGAGGAAAATGATGACCGCGCCGAGGATGCCGACGCCGCCGGCCCGGCTCATGCCGGGACGGGGGCCGCCGCCTCCGCCGTATCCACCGCCGCCAAAGCCGCCGCTCGGGCCGCCGAAACCGCCGCCGGAGGGGCCGCCGGAGAATACGTGTCCGGAACCGCCGCCGACATGTTCGGTCCTGCTGTGGGGTCTTCCTTGTGGCATATGAAACGCCTCCTACTGTTGAAAGAATCTTTTTAACAGGTTTACTTCAGTAAAATAATACCATAAAACGCGGCCCGCGGTATCCATAAAATAAAAAAGGCTTCCCACAATCGGGAAGCCTCTTTGCTTTTGATGAAAATGCCGTACGGCCCGTTATCTCTTGGAGAACTGGGGTGCGCGACGGGCACCTTTGAGACCGTATTTCTTACGCTCTTTCATTCTCGGGTCTCTGGTCAGGAAGCCGGCCTTCTTGAGCTCGGGACGAAGGTTCTCGTCATACTCAAGGAGCGCACGGGAGAGACCGTGACGGATGGCACCGGCCTGGCCGGAGACGCCACCGCCCTGAACGCGGCAGATGATGTCGAACTTCTCGGTGAGACCGAGGAGAACGAGGGGCTGACGGACAATGACCTTCAGGGTCTCGAGACCGAAGTAATCGTCAATGTCTCTGTCGTTGATGGTGATCTTGCCGGTACCCGGATAGACGCGAACGCGGGCAACGGAACTTTTTCTGCGGCCAGTGCCGTAATAGAAATTACTTTCGTACATTCGTTAACCCTCCTTAAAATTCACGTGCTTCCGGTTTCTGAGCTTCATGCTTGTGCTCGGGGCCGGCATAGACATGCAGACGAGTCAGAGCTTTGCGACCAAGCGTGTTGTCGGGGAGCATGCCCTTGACAGCCTTCTTGATGACGAACTCGGGCTTCTCTGCCATGAGTTTCTTGTAGCTGACCTCTTTGAGGTTGCCGATGTAACCGGTGTGGTGGTAGTACATCTTCTGGTCCAGCTTCTTACCGGTCAGGACGACCTTGTCCGCATTGATGACCACGACGAAGTCGCCGGTGTCGACATGAGGAGTGAAGATGGGTTTGTGTTTGCCGCGGAGAAGAGTTGCGGCTTCAGTAGCAAGAGCACCGAGGGTCTTGCCTTCTGCGTCAAGCAGATACCATTTACGCTCAACTTCGTTGGCTTTCGGCATATAAGTTGACATACCTGTTCCTCCAAATAGTTTTAGTTGCCCGACTATAGTAACACCGCGCCTATACAGAGTCAACAACTATTTTCGTATTTTTCAATTTAGAAAGTACCTTTCTCCGTTTTTCGCCGTTTTTCTTCATTTTTCATGCAGTTTTCAAAAGCGCGAATTTCGCAAAAAACAAGGGCGATTTACCAAAATCGCCCTTCATTACTATTATTTATGCTTTATGCCATTTCACGCCCTGCGGCGTGTCTTCGAGGATGATGCCCCGCGCTTTCAGGTCGTCGCGGATCTTGTCAGCGGTGGCAAAGTCCTTGTTCTTCCGGGCCGCGGTGCGCTCCTCGATGAGGCGCTCCACTTCCTCTTCCAGGGACTCTTCCCCGGCGGCGCTGCGCTCGTACAGCAGGCCGAGCACGCCGGTGAGTTCCGCGAACAGGTCGGCGGCGTACTGAATGGTCTCCTTCGACGTGCCGTCTGTCAGGACCTTGGTGTTCACGTCGCGGACCAGCTCGAAGATGGCAGCAATGCCATCGGCCGTGTTCAGGTCGTCGTCCATGGCGGCGATGAACTTCTCGCGGTGCGCGTCCAGTTCTCCCTTCAGCGCCTCATCGAGGGCTCCCTCCGGCGCGTTGCCCAGCGCGAACGCCAGGTTGTCGCGGCAGTTGTACAGGCGGTCCAGCGAACCGCGGCACTGCTCGATGATGTCGAGGGAGTAGTTGATGGGCATCCTGTAATGGGAGGAAATCATCAGGAAGCGGATGAACTCGTAGCCGTATTTCTCGGCCACTTCGCGGACCATGAAGAAGTTGCCTTTGGACTTGGACATCTTCTCGTTGTCGACGTTGATGAAGCCGTTGTGCATCCAGTAGTTGGCGAACGTCTTGTCGTTCGCGCACTCGGACTGGGCGATCTCGTTCTCGTGGTGCGGGAAGATGAGGTCCTTGCCGCCGCAGTGGATGTCGATGGTCTCGCCGAGGAAGCGGCGATTCATGGCGGAGCACTCAATGTGCCAGCCCGGGCGGCCGGGGCCCCAGGGGCTGTCCCACGCGGGCTCGCCGGGCTTCGCGGCTTTCCAGAGCGCGAAGTCCATGGGCTCTTTCTTCAGCTCGCCGATGTTGATGCGGGCGCCCGCCTGCAGCTCGTCGAGCGGCTGGTGGGAGAGCTTGCCGTAGCCGCGGCAGGACGAGGTGACGAAGTACACATCGCCGTTCTCCACGACATACGCGTGGCCCTTTTCGATGAGGTCGGAGATCATGTCGATGATCTCATCCATGACCTCCGTGGCCCGGGGATGGATGTCCGCCCGGCGCACGTTCAGGCCGTCCGCGTCCTTCCAGTACTCTTCAATGTACTTCTCGGACACGGTCTTGTAGTCCGAGCCCTCTTCGTTGGCCCGGTTGATGATCTTGTCGTCGATGTCCGTGAAGTTCTGCACGAACGTGACTTTGTAGCCGCGGTACTCGAGGTAGCGGCGGAACACGTCGAAGACGCAGAGCGGCCGCGCGTTTCCGATGTGGATGAAGTTGTAGACGGTGGGGCCGCAGCAGTAGATCTTCAGTTCGCCCGGGGTCTGGGGAACGAGTTCTTCTTTTTTGCGGGTCAGCGTGTTGAAAACTTGCATTATGGCAACTCCTTAATTGGAATAGTTTACTTGGAAAAGTCGATGACCTTCATGCCTTCCCGGATGTAGGTGATGCCGGAGATGGCGGTCAGAAGGGCGGTGATCCACAGAAGGACGCTCGCAATGGTCTCCAGCGGGAACTCATAGGACAGGACGTGGAAGTCGTTCTGCAGGGAGAGCAGCAGGAAGATGAATCCGGTGAACATCATCATAGTGAACGTCTTCACCTTGCCCCACATGTTGGCGGGAATGACCACGCCCTGGCTGGAGGCCACGAGGCGGATGGAGCTCACGCCGAACTCCCGGAGCAGGATGATGAAAAAGATCCAGACGTTACAGTACCCGTTCGAGATGAGGGCGAGATACACCGCCGAGGTGAGCATTTTATCCGCCAGCGGGTCGGTGAACTTGCCGAAGTTCGTGATGATGTCCTGTTTGCGGGCGATTTTCCCGTCGAAGAAGTCGGTCATGCCGGCAATGAAATAGAGGACCGTGGCCACGAGATAGTGGCCCGGGAAAATCATCATATAGACCAGCAGGACCACCGGGCTCAGCACGATGCGGGCAATGGTCAGAATATTCGGTACGTTCATGTTGTTTCCTCCAGAGACCGGCGGGTCAGAATGCTTTACCGGTCAGGTCATATTCATCGAACCCCAGGATGTTGACGTCCACGAACTCGCCGGGCTGCAGCGCCCGGGGACTGGTGAACAGGACGGTGCCGTCGATGTCCGGCACCTGGCCGTAGAACCGGCCGATATAAGAGTCCTCATAGCTATTATACGCGTCCACGAGGACTTTGAGCGTTTTTCCGAGGAATTTTTTATTGTTTTTCAGGACGATGTCGTGCTGCAGCTGCATGATGAGGTCCTGCCGGTGGACTTTCACGTCCTCGTCCAGCTGGTCCGGCAGCTCCGCGGCCACGGTCCCCTCCTCCGGCGAGAAGGCGAAACAGCCGAGGTTGTCGAACTCCATGGCCTTGACGAACTCCGCGAGTTCCTCGAACTGCGCGTCCGTCTCTCCGGGGAACCCGGTCATGAGCGTGGTGCGCAGGACGATGTCCGGGATGCGGGCGCGGATCTTGCGGATGAGGGCCTCGAACGTCTCCCGGTCTCCGGGGCGATGCATGGCTCTCAGGACGGTCCCGTCCGCGTGCTGCAGCGGGATGTCCAGGTAGTGGCAGACCTTCGGGTTGGTGGCCATGACCTCGAGGAGTTCATCGCCGATGCGCTCGGGGTAGCAGTAGAGGAAGCGGATCCACTCGATGCCGTCCACTTCGGAGAGGGCTGTCAGCAGCGCCGGGAGCTTGTTCTCCTTATACAGGTCCCGCCCGTAGAGGGAGGTGTCCTGGGAGATGAGGATGACTTCCTTCACGCCCTGCGCCGCAAGGGTCTTCGCCTCGTCGACGATGTCTTCGATGCTCCGGCTGCGGAACTTGCCGCGGATGTCCGGGATGGCGCAGAAGGCGCAGTTGTTGGAGCAGCCGTCCCCTATCTTCAGGTAGGCCCAGTAGTCCGGGGTGGTCAGGATGCGGCCGCCGGTGAGCGGCAGGAGTTCCTTGTCGGCAAAGCTCTCGACGAGCTGTCCGCCGAGGACTTCATCCACGATCTCCACGATGCGGCCGTTGTCGCCGATGCCGACGACGGCGTCCACCTCAGGCATCTCCTTGCGGATGTCGTACTGATAGCGCTCGGAGAGGCAGCCGGTGACGATGAGTTTCTGGATGTCGCCGGACTTCTTGTACTCCGCCATGTCGAGGATGTTTTCGATGGCCTCCACCTTCGCCGCCTCGATGAACCCGCAGGTGTTGACGATGACGGCGTCGCAGCCCTCGATGTCCCCGGAGATGGCGAAGCCGGCCCGTGCCAGTTTGTCCAGCATGAGCTCCGCGTCGACCTGGTTTTTGGGGCAGCCGAGGCTGATCATTCCAATGGTTTTCTGTGTGGCCATAAGCGCTTCTCCTCTTGTTGCGCCCTATTATATAACAAAAGAGCGGCCTTAGACAACCGCTCTTTTATTCTCTGTGACTGACTCCACCTGGTGGTCTTCCCCGATGACGACCAGCCGGTCCGCGAGGGTGTGGGCCAGTTCGTCGTTGTGGGTGGAGACGATGAGGGTCTTCCCCGCCGCCTTCATCGAAAGAAGGAACGACACGAGCCACTCCTGTGTCTTCCGGTCGAGGCCGGCCAGGGGCTCGTCCAGCACCAGCGCCTCCGGGTTCATGGAGAGGATGCAGGCAATGGCCACCTTCCGTTTCTCGCCGCCGCTTAAGTGGTACGGCGCGCGCTCCCGGAGCTTCTCGATGTCCATGAGTTTGATGACGTCGTCCGTACGCTGCTTCACCTCTTCTTCCGAGAGGCCCATCTGCCGGGGGCCGAAGGAGATCTCCTCCTCCACGTTGCTGCAGAACAGCTGCACGTCCGAGTTCTGGAAAATGAACCCGACGCGCTGGTGGAAGCGTTTGGAGAACTTCCCGTCCTTCAGCGTTTTCTCCGAGATCTCATCGCCGTCGAACTTGTAAGTTCCCTGCTCCGCGAACACGAGGCCGTTGAGCAGTTTCATGAGAGTGGACTTCCCGCAGCCGTTCGGGCCCTGGAAGACCACGGTCTCCCCTTTTTCGATGTCGAGGGTGATGTACCGCAGGGCGATTTGCCCTTCATAGGCAAAACAGACGTTATCCAGTGAGAACAGAGGTGTCATGGATGATACTCCTAACCAAAAATGATCAGCCCGCAATGGCGCGCTGGGTGTAGACGAAGAGGGCAACCATGCCCGCGAGGAACAGTACCGTAGCGGCGTCCTTCCAGCTGAGCTGCCGCTCCCGGGTCCTGACGTACTCCCCTTCAAAGCCGCGGCAGGCCATGGCGCCGTACATCTCCTCCGACATCTCCCGGGACTTCAAAAACGTGACGCCGAGGATGCCGGAAACGGACTTGCCCTTTTCCCGGTTCTTACCGACCGAGCGCAGGCGCAGGGCGTTCAGCATGTTCACGCACACATCGCCCAGGAGCACGATATACTTGAGGGTGATGTCCAGCGTGAAGATGAACAGGTCCGGAATGCGGAACGACTTGAGGCTGGCCGTGATCTTGTTGAACGGCAGGGTCTGCGACACGAGGTTCAACAGCGCCACCGAAATGAAGACTTTGATGGACACGGTCAGCATGGTGCGGGGCGTTCCGCTGAAGACGGCCGGCAGCAGGAGCAGCATGGAAAACGCCATGGCCGACAGCGAGGTCTTCATGCTCCGGGACAGCGCCTTTCCGCTGAGGAACAGGGAGGCGATGAGCACCTCGGCCAGCACCACATACGAGAACATCATGTTCTTCGAGAGGGCCATGAGTACGATGAGGGCCAGGACCGTCAGCAGCATGACCGGCGGGCTCGCCCAGCGCAGGCCGCGCTGCGAGGTCTCCCGGATGTGCGAGAGGACGCCCAGGACGGTCAGCGTGCTCTTCGTCAGAAAGCCGTCGGAGTCCTTCGGCGCGGAATAGGCTTCCGGTTCCGTCATCCAGGTCGGGATGTTGGGGTCCATGGGCACCCTCCTTTCTTCAAGAATAAAAAGCAGCTTCCAGCGTTGCCGGAAGCTGCGGGGTACTAAGCTTCAGTAGGCGTTTCCGCAGGATCGTCCTTGTCTCCGAAGTCGGTCTTCGTTTTTGCCGTGTTGGCAAAGAGACGGAAAATGATGAACGACAGCGCAACACCAATTATAGCAGAAAGGATGTACGCAAACCAGTCGGGCAGCCCGCTCATGGTGTAGTCCGGGAACAGCACCGAGAGTTCGAAGCCGTTCTGGAGGAAGAACGGGACATATCCGAGGGCGGAGCCGGCAGTGACGACTTCCGCAATTTCGTCCGCGCCCCATTCGCCCCAGGCAGTGCCTTCCGCCAAAAGGCCGAGCGGAACGGCAATGACGAGGACGGCCAGGAGGATGAGGATGGGCCGCAGGGACTTGGTGTCCACCGGCGCCTTTTCCGCATAGGCCATGTTCGGGACCGTGCGGGTCACGAACGCGAAGATGGCGACCGTGTAGATGACCTCCGCAATGCCGGCGATGGTCAGGTGGCCGAACATCATGGCCGGGATGGAGACGGTCAGGCCGTACGGGCAGTACAGTGCGTTTCCGGCGGCGTCATGGAAGAGGTACGGCTGGATGCCGAACTCGATGGCGGCGCACAGGGCTGCGGCGTTGATGCCCGCATAGGCACCGATGGCAGCGGCGATGTACTTGCCGGAGGGCGCTTTGATCTTATCTTTGATGAAGTGGTAGAGGGCATGTCCGACGAAGGGCAGGACAAAGGCCATGTTGAAGCAGTTCGCGCCGAAGGCCAGGATGCCGCCGTCACCGAACAGGAGTGCCTGCAGGAACAGGGCAATGGTCACCGCGATACAGGCCGCTTCCGGCCCTAACAAGAGTGCGATGAGCGTACCTCCGACCGCGTGCCCGGTCGTACCCCCCGGGATGGGGATATTGAACATCATGCCAAGGAACGAGAAAGCGGCGAGGATACCGATGAGCGGTATTTTGTCCTTCGGGACGGTCTCTCGGACTTTCTTGACCGACTTGTACCAGACCGGCACCATGGCAGCCGTCATGACCGCACAGGTTTCGGGGCTGAGATAGTTTTCAGGAATATGCATTCCGTCATCTCCCTATACAGAATTACATCTTAATAATGTAAAACCATCTTACTCCGCTTTTCAAAAGAGCAACAAGCCCCCGGGGGGGATACAATTTGACAAGTCTTCCGGGAAAAAGTTACAATGGGGACTACATTATAGAAACATAATGATATAGAAAAGGCGGTTCAGACATGAAGAACCTTATCGAAGAGAGCATCGTCAAGATCGTGGACGACGTCGTTGCCGACTATGACAACGGCCGCATCGTCGACAACCTCGACGTGTACAGCATCCCCAGCACGGAAGCCATCATCGAGATCATCGGCAAGCTGCTGCGCATCCTGTACCCCGGCTATCACATCGACAGAACTTATAAGACTTATAACATCCGCACCACCATCGCGACGGTCGCGGAAGATGTCGCATACCGCCTGTGTAAGCAGATCGCCCTCGCCCTCAAGTTCGACGAG
>CAJGDU010000032.1 GCA_904502175.1 Clostridiaceae bacterium | reverse complement strand
TCTTGAATACAGGCGAAGAAAAATGTTTTGTCTAAAATCGTGCCATACGCCAAACCTCCCAAAAACAGCCCTGACGGGCATCTGGGTCCCGCCCACGATTTTATCCAAAAATTTTTCTTCTTCACACAAGTTTTATAGCTCATAGAAGCCGGTCCCTGTTACCTCGACCTTACACTTGCCGGAGCTGTACTCGGTGAGCTTCGTGCGGAAGCTGTCGAGGCGGTCTTCGGGGAGACGGAAGCGGACGGTGACCGCGTCGGTGAAGTCGGTGCCGGCCTCCACCCCGTCGTGCTCGGCGAGCAGGGCCGGGATGCGGCCGTACAGGGTGTAGTCACAGGTCAGGGAGCACTCGGCGCAGGAGACCATGGTGATGACCTCCGCCGCCTCGAGCGCCAGCGTGGCGCTGTGGGAGTAGGCCCGGACCAGGCCGCCGGCTCCGAGGAGGATGCCGCCGAAGTAGCGGGTGATGACGACGCAGACGTCGGTGACGCCGGTCTTCTCCAGCACGTCCAGGATGGGCATGCCGGCGGTGCCCTGCGGCTCGCCGTCGTCGGAGAACCGCTTGATGCCGCCCTGCCGAAGGATGTAGGCGGAACAGTTGTGCCGGGCGTCCCAGTGTTTCTGTTTGATGGCGGCGATGAATGCCGTCGCCTCTTCCGGTGTCGTCACCGGGGCCGCGTAGCAGAGGAAGCGGGAGCGCTTCACCTCATACTCGCCGCAGGCCTCCTGTCGGACGGTGCGGTAGGTGTCCATCGGGTCTCCTCCTTTCCGGTCTTTGAAAAATAGAAAAGGCGGCACAATGTGTACCGCCTTTTTTGAAAGCTGTTCGCTTATTTACTCTGCGTCTTCGCGTAACGTCTGTTGAATCTGTCGACGCGTCCACCGGTATCGACAAGCTTCTGCTTGCCAGTGAAGAATGGATGACAGTTGGAGCAAATATCGACGCGGATGTCCTGTTTGGTGGAGCTGGTCTCATAAGTGGCTCCGCAGGCACACCGGACGGTCGTGGGACCGTAAGCAGGATGGATTCCTTCCTTCATCTCGTTTCACCTCTTTTGTAGTAATGCGGACGCTAAGGTCCCTTCAATGTTACCGGGATATTCTATCACACAGATATCATAAATGCAATAAGGAAATTTCCCGGTTTTCACAACCTTATCTGCGGTTGCTGAAGAGGTTGTCGATGGCGTCGAAATAGTCGTCGTCGAAGGGGTCGGAACCGCCGGCAGGCTCTGCCATTTTCGGCTCTTCCGGCTCATCGTAGACGAAGCGGTCCGAAGGAGCGCCGAAGAAGCTGTCAGTGCCGGCAGGGTTGATGTTCTTCGCCGGAGCTTCCGCGCCAATGCCGTCCAGGCTGGGGCCGTCCCAGTCGAGGTCGAGCTTGAGCGAGGGGATGCTGGTGGACGGGTTGTCGCCGAAACCGGTGGCAATGACCGTGATGATCATCTCATCGGACAGCGTGTCGTCGAACGAGACACCCCAGATGATGTTTGCGTCCGGATGCGCGGCATCGGAAATGAGGGTGGAAGCTTCTTCCACTTCATCGAGCCCGATGTCGGGGGACGATGTGATGCTGATGATAACGCCGTGAGCGCCTTCGATGGTGGTCTCCAGAAGCGGGCTGGAAACGGCCGCGGCGGCAGCGTTTCTCGCCTTGTCCTTGCCACCCGCACGGCCGACACCCATGTGTGCGTGGCCGGCATCTCTCATGATGGCGCTGACATCGGCAAAGTCGAGGTTGATGAAGCCCGGGACTTTGATGAGCTCGGAAATGCTCTTGACACCCTGACGAAGGACATCGTCGGCGGCGTCGAACGCATTGGCGAGCGTGATGGGCTCATCGGAATAATATTTCAGACGGTCGTTGGGGATGACGACAAGGCTGTCCACGTGCTGTGCCAGTTCCTTGATGCCTTCCTCGGCCTGATCCATTCTGTGTTTGCCTTCAAACGCGAAGGGTTTGGTGACGATACCAACGGTGAGGATACCCATCTCTTTTGCGGCGGCCGCAATGATGGGAGCCGCGCCGGTACCGGTGCCACCGCCCATACCGGCGGTGATGAAGACCATGTCAGTCCCCTTGAGGGCATCGGTGATGGTCTCTTTGCTTTCTTCTGCCGCGCGTTTTCCGATGTCGGGTCTTGCGCCGGCGCCCTGACCGCGGGTCACTTTCTCACCGATCTGGATCTTGTGAGTGGCCTGGGAATAGATCAGGACATGTTTATCGGTATTGACAGAGACGAATTCGACGCCCTTGACGTCGGACGCGATCATGCGGTTCACGGCGTTTCCGCCGCCGCCACCGACACCGATCACTTTGATCTGAACGACACTGTCAAAATCTGCAGCCATTTCGAAAGGCATGTTGTTTCCTCCCTTTTCAAAAGGTTCCTTAAGTGCATACTACGGCACATTAAAGTTTAACTATATACTCCAATATACTAACACGGCTCATTATAGAATTCAACCGCTAGTTATAGTATAAAGCGCGCTCTATCCCCCGATATCGGCCATGTCCTTGGTGGTCGAGGTGGTCGTGGAAACGTCCTCGTTTCCGGCGCTCTGTGTCACGGTCGTCGTGCCGCCGGCAGCGGTGGAAGAGGTGCTGTCGGAAGCTTCCCCGGTCATGTCGGGGACCGTCGGCTCCGTGACTTCGATGACCGTGGTGGTCGTGGTGCGGGTGGTGGCTCCGCCCTCGGAGAAGTAGGCCTTCCCCTCGATGGAGAGGTCGATATGACCTTTCTGTTCCTTGCTGATCTTATCCTGTTCTTCGATGACTTTCGCGCACATGGCCGCCTTCCGGTCGAGGCCGGTGGCAGAGCCCAGAAGGATGGTGATGCGCTGCTGGTAAGTCAGCTGGATATCGGAGACTTTGGTGAGGTCCGCGGAGGTGATGTCTCTGACGCCCCAGCGGTCCATCGCCGCACGGATCTCCTGATAGGTCTCGAAGACTTTGCCGTTTTTCGCTTCCAGGGTGTAGCCGACTTTAGCGGACTTCACCTTGACGCCTGTGATGACACACACCTGGTCGGTGGCCTTGCGCAGGTCTTCCCCGCCGGCGATCTGATTGTCGCCCATAAAAGCGGTCGTGCTCTCCCCGGCAGCCGTCGTCGTGGTCGTCGAAACGTCCGTCTCTTCGGCTTTTTTTGTGGTCTTTTCCTTGGTCCCGGTCTTCTTTTTGGAGGCCGCTTTTTTGCGTTCCGCGGCCTTTTTGTTCTGCAGCTCCACCAGCTCGTTCAGCGAGTCGATGCTGCCGACCTTGGCAAGGACTTTATAGTTTTCGTTCAGCAGAACGTATTCGTCGTTGTATTTCACCGCGTTGGCAACGGTGCTGTCCTCGACATAGATGCGCACCTTGCTCGGGAGCTTCCGCTTGACGGTGACCTCCCCGGAGTAAGGCAGTTTGTGGCCGATCTCCTCCGCCACTTCGGCGCGTTTCATGAGGAAGAGGTTGTCCCCCTCCTCGACGCCGCTGGCCGTCCGCACCTGCTCCGCCGTGTACTGGCTCTGCGACACGTCGACTTCCACCGCAGTGATGTTGAAGAAGACAGTCAGAGACAGGATGACCGCGGCCACGACGATGACAGCCACCAGTCCGATGACCAGGACGGCATGCCGCCGGCGCTTCTGCCGTTCGAGGGCCTCCCGGTTTTCCCGGCGCAGTTCCTCCCGCGACTTCGCGGCAGCTCTGCTTCGCCGTTTGTCAGCCATTTTCGTTCTCCTTTGCCGCGTGGGCACGGGCCAGGTCCATCAGGTTCCCGGCAATGCGTTCGGTCGCATCGAGGATGGCCATGTTGCGGGCATTCTGCTCGATGGTGCGGATGCGTTCGGGGTCGTTCACCAGAGACTCGGTGGCCTCGTAGAGGGTGTCCCCCGTCAGGTCTTTCTGTTCGATGATGAGGGCCGCGTCCCGGTCCACGAGTTCCATCGCGTTGTAGAACTGGTGGTTCTCGGCGACGTTCGGGGACGGCACCAGGATGGATGCCTTGCCGAGGGCCCGGATCTCATAGAGCGAGGAGGCGCCGGAGCGGCAGATGACGATGTCCGCGGCCGGCATGCAGACCTCCATGTCGTCGATGTATTCCCGCAGGGTGATGTTGCCGTAATGAGAGGCGTCCACCCCGAGGCTCCTGAGCTCATCCGGCACATACTGACCGTACTGGCCGTAGGCGTGGATGAAGTAGAGTTTTTTGTTGTCTTTTTCTTTGGCGATGAGCTCGCACATGGCATGGTTGATGGCGTCCGCCCCGAGGCTCCCGCCCATGGAGAGGATGAGCAGCCGGTCGTCGGGGATGCCGAGTTTTTCCCGGCAGGCCTTCCGGTCCGCCGCCACCATCTCACCCCGGACCGGCAGTCCGGTGATGACCGGCGGGTTCTTGCATTCGATGCGGGCCTCCGCGTCTTCGGAGGTCAGCATGACCAGGTCGACCATTTTGGCGAGCGCTTTATTGGTGATGCCCGGGTAGGCATTCTGTTCATGGATGGCGGTCGGCACGCCGAGTTTGGCTGCCGCCCGGATGACGGGCCCGCTGACGTAGCCGCCGAAGCCGATGGCGGCATCCGGCCGGAACTCTTTGATGAGCGTTCTCGCCTGCACGCTGGAGGTGAACATCTTCACCAGGGCCGCGCTGTCCCGTTTGATGTTGGTCCAGGACAGGCCGCGATAGAACCCGCGGACGTCGATGGCGGTGAAGTCAAAGCCCGCCTGCGGTACCAGTCTGGTCTCCATATGAGTCGGGGTGCCGACGAAGAGGATCTCGACCTCGTCGCCGTATTCTTCCCGGATCTTTCCGGCCACTGCCAGGGCGGGGTTGATGTGCCCGCCGGTGCCGCCGGTCGCGAATAACAGTTTCATAATGAGAGACCTCCGTTAAACTTTCTTGAGCTTGGCCGTTCGGGAAATGGACAGAACGACGCCCATTTCAAAGATGAGCATGAGCAGCGAGGTGCCGCCGTAGCTGAAGAACGGCAGAGAGATGCCCGTGTTCGGCAGAACGTCCGTGACGACGCCGATGTTGAGGGCCGCCTGCAGGCCGACCTGGAAGACGATGCCCATGGCAAGCCACGAGCCGAACCGGTCCTTCGCGTGAAGGCCGATGACGAAACCCCGCCAGACCAGCAGCGCGAAGAGGATGACGATGAACAGGGCGCCGATGAAGCCCAGTTCCTCACAGATGATGGAAAAGATGAAGTCGTTCTGCGGCTCAGAGACGTAGAGCTGTTTCATCTTGGAGTTGCCGAGGCCCACGCCGAAGAAGCCGCCGGAGCCGATGGCGTACACCGCCTGGTTGGTCTGCCAGCGGACCCCGAGCGGGTCATAGCTCTTGTCGACCCAGGCAAGGATACGGGGCTGGGCGTGTTCCGGCAGGATGCCGGGGTTCTGGACCACGACGAACACGAGGATGGCGGCGGCGACCGCCGCGACGGCGAACCACTTGTAGTCGAAGCCGGCCAGAAACATCATCATGACGCCGATGGCGAAGATGAGCAGGGTACCGGAGACGTGGTTCTCCTGATAGACGAGCACGCAGGTGACGGCCAGGATGAGGAAGTACCATCCGAGGTTCCGGAGCCGGTCCGGTCTCCCCTGCCGTCCCTTCGTGTTGATCTCATTGAAATGCCGGTCCATGTGCCAGGCAAAGTACAGGATGATGGCGAACTTCGCGACTTCAGAGGGCTGGAACGTGACCGGTCCGAGCGAGATCCAGCGGTGGAACTCTTCAAAGCCCGGAGGCGGCGCCACGAGCAGGACCGCGATGAGCAGCGCGAACGTGACCAGTCCGAGCGGGATGGCGGCCCGTTTCAGGACATGGTAATTCACCCGGGACATGACGAACATGACGATGAGTCCCAGGACCGCGAAGACAGACTGCCGTTTGAAGTAATAGAGACTGTCGTTGAAGTAGTAGTAAGAATAGGAGGAACTCGCCGAGAACATCATGATGAGTCCCAGCGTGATCAGGGCAATGACGATGATGAGGAACGGGACGTCGAGTCCGCCCTTGATCCACACGCCGCCATTGGCTGCTTTCTTTCCGTTTCCTGCCATGTTGACTGCTCCTTATACGTTGGTGGGAAGGCCGAAATAGACCAGGATACAGGCCAGGATGCCGCAGAGAAGGTTGACTGCCGCGAACACGTAGTTGATCTTCTCCTCGGACCATCCGCTCTTCTCAAAGTGATGATGGATGGGGGCCATTTTGAACAGGCGCTTTCCGGTCGCGTTCGGATCGGTCCGCTGGGCGATGCGCCTGGTGATCTTGAAGTAAAGGATCTGGATGACATCCGACGCGCCTTCGACGACATAGATGAAGCCGGCGAGGAGCAGGATGAGCGGACAGTTGATGGCGTAGGCCAGGGCGACGATCATGCCGCCGAGGAACATGGAGCCGGTGTCCCCCATGAAGCATTTGGCGGGGTGCCAGTTCCAGATGAGGTAACCCGCGCAGGCGCCGGCGAGGGCCGCTGCCAGCAGGGTGGCGCCGAACACGTGGCGGAAGGCCGCCATGACGGCAAAGGAGACGGCCGCCGTCGTGGTCACGGAAGCGCAGAGACCGTCGATGCCGTCCGTGAAGTTGACCGCGTTGACGGTGGCGTACATGACGATGAAGGTGAACAGCGAGAAGACGACGGTGTTGCCGTAGTCCCAGGTCCCGCCGAAGGGAATGACCATATAGACGTTCCCGGACAGGATGAGGGTGGCGATGTACGCCGCGCAGAGCAGGAGCTGCAGCAGGGTCTTCTGGATGACCGTGAGGCCTTCGTTCTGCTCTCTGCGGACCTTGATATAGTCGTCCGCGAAGCCGATCATGCCGAACCCGAGGGCCATGAGGAGGCCGCCGTAGATCTTCGCCTTTTCGGCGCCGGCGACGAGAGAGCTGCCGCCCACGAGGTCATGGCCGAAGGCTTTCGCGACGATGACCACGAGCAGGAAGGCAACGGTCGTGCCGATGATGAACATGAACCCGCCCATGGTGGGGGTCCCCTGTTTCTGCTTGTGCCAGTTGGGGCCGATGTCCAGGATGGTCTGTCCGAATTTCAGCTTGTGGAGCCAGGGCACCAGCTTGATGCCCAGAAGCGCGCTGAGGGCAAAGCCCAGGACGGCGGCAATGACGACTGCGGTAAGTTTCATGGTGGTATTCTCCGTTTCTCAAATATCGCTCACTCGTTATTCTTCGATGTTCTCGTAAATATTCTGGATGATCTCTTCCATCTGCATGCCGCGGCTTCCCTTGACCGCGACCACATCGCCGGGCTTTAGCATAGAAGTCAGCTGGCGGATGAGGTCACCTTTGTCCTGGAAGTCGAAGACCCGGAGCAGGCCGTGGGCCCGGGCGGCCTCCGCCGCGAACCGGGACATGGGCCCGTACGTGATGAGCAGGTCGACGCCCGCCTCGGCCATATACTGGCCGGCGAGGGCATGGGCCTCTTCGGCGTAATCGCCCAGTTCGAGCATATCGCCGATGACCGCGATCTTCCGTCGGCCGGGGGCGCCCTTCAGCATGAGGGTCTCAGCCATGGCCTTCATGGAGTCGGGGCTCGCGTTGTAGCAGTCCTCGATGACGGTGACGCCGCCCTTCTCCACGATGTTCTCCCGCATGCCGGCGGGGCGGTATTGTTTCAGCGCGGCTGCGGCGTCTGACAGCGGGATGTCGAGCTCCCGTCCGACGGCGATGGCCGCCAGCGCGTCATAGACATTGTGTTCCCCGGTGGTCGGCAGCTCCACAGAGCAGCTGCCCTCGGGGGTGACGGCGGTGAACCGGGTGGTGTCATCGAGGTATTCGATGTCTTCCGCCCGCACGTCCGCGGTCTGATCGTGGATAGCGAACCAGACCACTTTGTAGTCCGGCAGCTCCACTTTGGAAAGCATGTCGTTGTCCTTGTTCAGGAGGATGGGCGAACCCGGCTCCATGCCGTCGAGCAGTTCCAGCTTCGCGGCGAGGATGCCCTCCCGGCTGCCGAGGTTCTCGATATGGGAGACGCCGACGTTCGTGATGACGCCGAGGTCCGGCAGCGCGGTCTTCGACAGTGTCGAGATCTCGCCTTTGTGGTTCATGCCCAGTTCTACGACGAGGGCCGTGTGTTCCGGCTCCAGCCGGAGCAGGACCTTGGGCAGGCCGATCTCATTGTTCCAGTTTTTGTAGGTCTTGTGGGCGTGGAACTTCGCGTTGAGCACGCACCAGATCATCTCTTTGGTGGTGGTCTTCCCCACGCTGCCCGTCAGGGCGACGACCGGGATGTCGAACTCCTGCCGGTAGGACCGGGCAAGGTCCAGAAACGCCTTCGTCGTATCCTGCACGCGCACCGTCGGGACGGCGCACTCCACGTCTTTGTGGCAGAGGACGGCGGTGGCGCCGGCCTCGATGGCGGAGTCGATGAAGGTGTGTCCGTCGAGCCGCTCGCCTTTGATGGCGATGAACAGGCTGCCCGGACCGGCCTCCCGGTTGTCGATGACCACGTTGGTCACCTCCGCGTGGCCGCTGGCAACGCCGCCGGTGGCCCGCGCGATCTCTTCTGTCGTGAATGTTCTCATAGCTGAGTCTCTCCTGTATGATCAACCGCCGGTGTCAGCGGAAGAATTGGTCGTTGTCGTGGTTGCGGGAGCCGCCGTTGTCGAAGCGGTCCCCGCCGCTGCGGTCGTGGCGGTCGTGCCGCCTGCCGCGGTCGTGCTCTGCGCGGTCGCCGTGGTGGTCTCCCCCGCGACCGTCGTCGCGGCGGTGGCGGGACTGCCGGCGGCCGTGCCGGTGTCCTCGATCTCCATCTCCGTACTGGTGGTCACATAGGACACCGTGACGGTGGAGCCCAGGGCCACTTTCGTGCCCTTAGAGATGCTCTGTCCGTAAGAGGCGCCCGCCGCGTCGGACTTGGCGCCGACGATCTGGATGTTGAGCCCCGCCGCTCTGCCGGCGGCCCGGGCCTGGCTGACCGAGAGGCCTGTGAGGTTCGGCACCTCGACGGTCCCGGTCTGTTTGGCGCTGTCGGTATAGAGGATGACGACACCGTTCGCGGGGATGAGCCGTCCGGCTTCCGGTGCCTGGTTCTTGACTTTCTTGCCGCTGCCAACCACTTTGACCGTGAAGCCGGAGGCGCTGAGGCTCTCCTGCGCCGCCGCGGTGGTCATGCCGGTCACGCTGGGCGTCTGGACGTCCTGTCCGGCTTCCGTCTCCTCGTCGTATTCCGGTTCGATGTTCCGGTAACGGAGGGTGTTGCTGATGACCTCGGCCGCCACAGGCGCCGCGGTGTTACCGCCGGTGAAACTGCCGGCCTTCGGGTCGTCGATGATGATGATGACGGTGATCTCCGGGTCATCGGCCGGGGCAAATCCGCAGAAGGAACCGATGTAGTCGGCCTCCTGGGTCGTCAGTTTTTCGGAGGTACCGGTCTTGCCGGCCACTTTGTATCCGGCGACGAAAGCGTTCTTCGCGGTACCGTTTTTGACGACCTCCACCATCATGTCGGTGACGGTGTCCGCGGTCATCTTGGAGACGACCTGGCGGCGGACGGTGGGCTGTGTGATGGAGAGGACATTGCCCTCGCTGTCCAGTTCTTTGGCAACGATGTAGGGCTGCACCAGTTTGCCGTCATTGGCAATGGCGTTGATGGCGGTGCAGACCTGGATGGGCGTGACCTGGAAGGACTGTCCGAAAGAACTGGAGGCCAGTTCCACAGGACCCATCCGGTCGGCGGTATAGTACGTAACACCGGGCTTCGGCGCCGCTTCCGCCGCGAGGTCGATGCCGGTGCTCTCCCCCAGTCCGAACGCTTCGAAATAGCTGCTGAACTTTTCAGAGCCGAGGCGCTGGGCGACCTGGATGAAGATGGGGTTGCAGGAGTTCATGAGGGAGGTCGTGAAGTCCTCGGACCCGTGGCCTCTCCGGTTGGAGCAGTGGTAGGTGATGTCCTTGACCCGGTAGCTGCCGCCGCAGACGAACATCTCGTCGGGGCTCACGACCCCTTCC
>CAJGDU010000031.1 GCA_904502175.1 Clostridiaceae bacterium | reverse complement strand
GTGCGAGGCAAGGTCCAGAAGGATGGAGACGTCGTCCGCCAGCGCCGTTTCGAAGGCGCGGCTTTCGGTATAGCTCTGGCGGCCTTCCGCCGCGTCGTTCTGGAAGTATTCCTGTGGTCCGTAGACCATGCTGCCGACGCCCAGTTCCACGGCACACCAGGTGCCCAGGGAGAACAGGAGCGTGGCGAGCAGAAGGCAGATCGCCTTTGAAATGTTGGAGTATTTAAACTTTGTCGACTTTGTAGCCAAGTCCCCACACCACCTTTATATAGTTTGGATTTTTCGGATCGATCTCGACCTTCTCACGGATGTTGCGGATATGGACCGTAACGGTCTTCTCCGTCGAGAGGGCGGGCTCATTCCAGACGGCTTCATAGATCTGCGCCGTGGAGAGCACCCGGCCCATGTTCTGCATGAGATATTCGAGGATCTGGTACTCGAGGGCGGTGAGCCGCACCTCTTCGCCGTCCACCGTGACCCGTTTTTTGTCGGTGTCCAGCTCCAGACCTCCGGTGACGAGCACACTGTCGCTTTGCTCCATGCTGCCGAGTTTGGCATATCGCCGGACCTGCGATTTGACCCGGGCCACCAGCTCCAGCGGGTTGAAGGGCTTGGTGACATAGTCGTCCGCCCCGAAACTGAGGCCGGTGATCTTGTCGGTGTCCTCAGACTTTGCCGAGAGCAGGATGATGGGAATGTTGCTGTCTTCCCGGATCTTCAGCATGGCGGACAGGCCGTCGAGCTTCGGCATCATGATGTCCAGCACCAGGCAGTGGACTTCGTGGTCCCTGAGGAGGTCGATGGCCTCCAGACCGTCCGAGGCCGTCAGGACCTCGTAGCCCTCCTGGGCAAGGTAGATGCGGATGGACTCGAGAATGGCTCTGTCGTCGTCGCAAACCAAAACAGTGTACATAATCTCCTCCGTGTGAATGTCATGGACGTCTTTGACTTGGCTCCATACTATCATAGCACAGGATAAAATAAAGTAATGACATTTCAAAGAAAAAGTAAAGATTTGGGCGCGGGGGCATCTGTCAGTTTTTTGTGGAATGTGCACGGAATGTCGTGCGTTTTTTTGACACCGCGTGCCCAAAAAAAGCGCCGGTATCCCTTGTCGGTAAAATAAATCATGTTATAATAATACAGTAACAATGGCGCCAGTCTGCGGATTGGCAGCCGGTATCACTATTGGGAGGGTAAATTATTATGACCAATATGCTCAAAAACGTTATCATCGTCGACGGCAGCGGCTGGATCCCGTTCTGGGGCGACATCGTCATCGAAGACGGTAAAGTCGCCATCCTTCGTTCCGGCGAGAACACCCTGTTCAACGAAGAGAAAACGTTTGACAAAGTGACCGACTACAAGCGGCAGGCCTATGTCATCCCCGGCGTCGAAGACGAGATGACCATGGAGAAGTATGAGGCGCAGCTGCAGTCCATCCTGGCCGACCTGCAGGACGGCATCAAGATCGAAAAAGCGGTCCGCAAGCTCACCGGTTACGGTGTTGGCCAGCGCGAGTTCACCGTGGAAGGCGTTGTCGCCAACCTGTGCGTCCTCGACAAACCCGCCACCAAGATCATTACCGCGTTTGCTGCCGGTAAAGAACTGTAAGAAAGGGTTTCCCCCATGCATGAATTAGGCATCGTGTTCTACATCATCGACGATGTCGAAGAAGTCGTCGAGAAAAATGACCTCACTACGGTCTCCTCTGTTACTTTGGAACTGGGGGAGGTCTCCGGTGTCGTGCCCAGCTACCTGGACGATGTCTGGAACTGGGCGGTCAAAAAACACGAATGCATGACGGAGGCAAAACTGAAGGTCGTGGAAACGCCGGCCATCACGTACTGTGAGAACTGCGCCAAGACCTATGCCACCGTAAAGTACGGCCGCCAGTGTCCGTATTGCGAGTCAGGAAAGACCTACCTGCTCCGCGGACAGGAGATCAACGTCAAAGAGATCGAAGCGGTCTGACAACACAACAAAAAAGCCTCCGACTTATCGTCGGAGGTTTTTTATTGTCGTTTATTCCGCGTTGAAGAGGGCGGTGGACAGGTACCGGTCGCCGGTGTCGGGGAGCAGGACGACAATGGTCTTGCCCGCGTTCTCGGGACGGTTGGCCAGCTGAGTGGCGGCGAACAGGGCGGCGCCGGAGGAGATGCCGATGAGGACGCCTTCCGCCTTGACGAACTTGCGGCCCTGCTCGAAGGCATCTTCGTTCTCGACGGGGATGACTTCGTCATAGATGTCGGTGTCCAGGGTGTCCGGGACAAACCCCGCGCCAATGCCCTGGATCTTATGGGCACCGGCCACGCCCTTGGTGAGGACGGGGGAGGAGGCGGGCTCCACGCCGATGATCTTCACATCGGGGTTCTTTTCCTTGAGGTACTTGCCCACGCCGGACAGCGTACCGCCGGTGCCGACGCCGGCGACGAAGAAGTCGACCTTTCCGTCGGTGTCTTCCCAGATTTCGGGACCGGTGGTCTCATAGTGGGACTTCGGGTTCGCGGGGTTCACGAACTGGCCGGGGATGAAGCTGCCGGGGATCTCTTTCGCGAGCTCTTCGGCTTTGGCGATGGCGCCCTTCATGCCCTTCGCGCCTTCCGTGAGGACCAGCTCGGCGCCATAGGCGGCCATGAGCTTCCGGCGCTCGACGGACATGGTCTCGGGCATGGTAATGATGATGCGATAACCCTTGGCGGCCGCAATGGCGGACAGGCCGATGCCGGTGTTGCCGGAGGTGGGCTCGATGATGGTGGAGCCTTCCTTCAGCTCGCCTTTCGCCTCGGCGTCTTCGATCATGGCGGCGGCAATACGGTCTTTGACCGAACCGGCCGGGTTGAAGTACTCGAGTTTCGCAAGGACGGTGGCGTTGGGGTTATACGCTTTGTTGTAGTTTTGCGCCTCGAGCAGCGGGGTCTTGCCGACGAGGTCGAGCAGGGATTTTGCGATGGCCATAAAGACATCTCCTTTATTCTTGTTTGGTCTGTTTTTCTATATTTCCTACTGGTTTAATGGGATTATAATCCCGCACACGGCGATTTGTCAATAGTTTTTCGAAAAATAATAAGACCCGCCGGAAACCGGCGGGTTCTTTTCCTTGTATTTCAGATGACGAAATCGTTCCCGGCGAGGACTCTGGCGTGGTCCACCAGCTGCTGCAGGGAAATGCTGTCCACGTATTCGTTGATGACCTTGTCGTAGCCGACCCAGAAGTCGTGGGTCACGTAGCTCGGGTCCCGGTCGCCCATGAGGGGCTCGCTGTCGAGGCCCGCCACGGGGGCGAGGGAGCCTTCCGCGGCGCGCAGGATGTCGCCCGCGGTAATGTCGGAGGGACGCTTCGCCAGCCGGTAGCCGCCGTTGTTGCCCCGCATGCTCTGCAGGAACCCGGCCCGGTTCAGAAGAGAGATGACCTGCTCGAGGTATTTGACGGAGATCTCCTGTCTCGCGGAGATGTCCTTGAGGGCGATGTACTCCCCGCTGGAGTACTGCGCCAGGTCGATCATGACCAGCAGCGCGTAGCGGCCTTTTGTGGAAATCATGGAAAAACCTCTTTTCCTAGTAAATCAGTATGTTTTTATTCTATCGGCCTGTATAACGAAAGTCAAGATAAAAGATGTGCATTTTGTTGCGCCATTTCAAAAAGAATCCGATATAATAAAAAGGCACACCAGAAACGGGAGGAGAAACCATGAGAAAACGGATCGACAAACTGTTTGCGGCCCTGCTGTCGCTCGTCCTCATCTTCACACTGGCCCTGCCGGTGAGTTTCGCGGCGGACACAGAGAGCAAAAGCGCATCGCCCCATGAGCTGCGCGTCATTTCGATGTCGGACACCCACCTCATCCCCGAGAGCATGATCAAGGGGACGGCGGACTATCAGCACGCCCTCAACCGGGACCAGAAAGTGTTCAACGAGGCCGAAGCCGTGCTGGACGCCCAGCTGCAGCAGGTGCGCGCGACCGAACCGGACGTCCTGCTCCTCAGCGGCGATCTGTCCAAGGACGGAGAATACCGTTCCCACCAGGCGCTTGCGAGAAAGCTCCGCAAGCTGAAAAAGGACATGCCGAAGCTGAAAGTCTATGTCATCAACGGCAACCACGATATCAACAACTCGAACGGCCAGATCTTCAGCACCGCGGACGGCAAAGCCGTGCCCGCGAAGAAGACCAGCCAGAAGCAGTTCAAAGCCCTCTATCAGGACATCACCTGGGATGACACCACCGTGGTCGACACCTACACGCCCCCGGAGGGCGCGCAGGCCGGCGGCCTCTCCTATGTGGCCCGCCCGAAGAAGGGCTTCACCGTCATTGCCATCGACGCGAACCGCTATTCGCCGGACAACACCTCGAACGGTGAAAGCGAACATGAGACCGGCGGCAGAATGACCGACGACCTTCTGACCTGGGTCCTCCGCCAGACCAAAAAGGCGAAGAAACGGGGAGACACCGTCATCGGCCTCATGCACCACGGCCTCGTCGCCCACTTCACCCAGCAGCCCACCATCATGGGCGACTTCCTCGTCAAGGACTACCAGACGGTCTCCGCCAAACTGGCCGACGCCGGCATGCACTATGTCTTCACCGGCCACTACCACTCTCAGGACGTCTCTGTCATGACCACCGAGGCCGGCAACACCCTTTACGACATTGAGACCGGCTCCTCCATCACCTATCCCTGTCCCATGCGGGCGGTCCAGTTCCTCCGTGAGAACATCGGCGCCGCCGACACGGACAACCAGGTGAAGGAGACGGTGAAGGGCACCACCATCCAGCACCTGAGCATTGCCCACACCGACCCGCAGACCGGGAACTATGCCAGCATTCCGGACATGACCGCGTTCTCCAAGACCAAGGGGTTCCGGGTGGACGTCATCCGGACCATCCTGGACGACGCCCTCACCGACGCCCTCGGCAGCAACTATCCGAAGGCGCTGAAGACCGCCCTCGACAAGCTCATTCCGGACCTTCTGAACATGCCGGTCACCGATGACGGCAAATACGCGCTCATTGACGCGGTCAACTACGCCCACCAGAAACACCTCGCCGGTCTGGACCACGGATCCGACCCCGCCTGGTTCAAAGAGGCCCGGCAGAACGTGAAGGAGGGCCGCATCCTCGCGGCCATTGCCGACACCCTCTCCAAAGACCTCGCGGTCCTGGTCGGGGACGGCGTGAACCGCCTCACCAACACCCAGCTCATCCAGGGCCCCGCGGTGGACGCTCTGTACCACGGCCTCTTCGGCGCGGCGCACGTGAGCTACTTCACCGTGCCGCAGCTGGCGAAAGACTTCAACCAGTTCCTGCTTAAAACGATGGACTCCCTGACGAAGGACAAAAACTTCCCGAACGACGTCACCTTCACCGTCACGAACGCCAACAAGGTGCGCCCGGGCGCGGAGGACTGGTCGTCCATCGCCAACGGCATCCCGTCCACCAACATCGTACAGCTGCTCATCGGCGCCCTGCTCGGCAACTGAACGCTCTGAAAAATGGCGGGTTGACGCGGAAAAACAAAAATGATACACTATTTCGCGTATTATAAGTAAATAACCTTATAAAGACGTGGACGGAGACAGTACGTCTGCAGAGCCGAAGCAACAGGAGCGAGTCCGGGGGCGGTGAGAGCCCGGCGCGCGGAGGCGGCAGACCGAAGATCACTCCCGAGTCGCATGCTGAACCTGACCGGAGTCACAAGTAAGCACCGCCGGCCCCCGCCGTTATCCGGGGCTCATATGTTGGTATGATGCGAAATAGGTGGTCACAAACGAAGTGCAAGCTTCGTCCTGTTTCTCGCAGGACGAAGCTTTTTTGTGTGAAAGGAGCAACACACCATGGCTTTATACGAGAAAGTCTCCACAGACCTCAACTTCGTGGAACGCGAACACGAAGTCGCGAAGTTCTGGGACGACGCCCACATCTTCGAGAAGACCGAAGAGCAGGAAGGACGGCCTTCCTACGTCTTCTATGACGGTCCGCCCACGGCGAACGGCAAACCGCATATCGGTCACGTCCTCACCCGTGTCATCAAGGACATGATCCCCCGGTACCGCACCATGAAGTACAACTTCGTGCCCCGGAAGGCCGGCTGGGACACCCACGGCCTGCCCGTCGAGATCGAAGTCGAGAAGAAGCTCGGCCTCGACGGCAAGGAGCAGATCGAGGAGTACGGCCTGGAGCCGTTCATCGCCGAATGCAAGGAGTCCGTCTGGCAGTACAAAGGCATGTGGGAAGACTTCTCCAAGGTCGTCGGCTTCTGGGCCGATATGGACCACCCCTATGTCACCTACGAGAACGACTTCATTGAGTCCGAGTGGTGGGCCCTCAAGCAGATCTACGACAAGGGCCTTCTCTACAAGGGCTTCAAAGTCGTGCCCTACTGCCCCCGCTGCGGCACGCCCCTGTCCTCCCACGAAGTGGCGCAGGGCTATAAGGACATCAAAGAGCGCTCCGCCATCGTCCGCTTCAAGGTGAAGGACGAGGACGCCTACTTCCTCGCCTGGACCACCACGCCCTGGACTCTGTCCTCCAACGTGGCCCTGTGCGTGAGCCCCACCGACGAGTACGTCAAGGTGAAGGCGGCGGACGGCTACACCTATTACATCGCCACCGAACTGTGCGACACCGTCCTCGGGAAACTGGCCGAAGGCGATAAGCCCGCCTATGAGGTCCTCGAGCGGTTCAAGGGCACAGACCTCGAATACAAAGAGTACGAGCCGCTGTACGACTTCGAGCAGGCCATTGCCGACAAACAGCGCAAGAAGGGCTTCTTCGTCACCTGCGACTCCTACGTCACCATGACCGACGGTACCGGTATCGTCCACATTGCTCCCGCGTTCGGTGAAGACGACGGCCGGGTGGGCAGAGACTACGACCTGCCCTTCATCCAGATGGTCGACGAAGCCGGCCACATGAAGGAAGAGACTCCGTACGCCGGCCTCTTCGTCAAGGACGCCGACCTGCCGGTCCTCCAGGACCTCGAGGCGGAGGGCAAGCTGTACGACGCGCCGAAGTTCGAGCACAACTACCCGTTCTGCTGGCGCTGCGACACCCCGCTCATCTACTATGCCCGCGAGAGCTGGTTCATCAAGATGACCGAAGTGCGAGACGACCTCGTCCGCAACAACAACACCATCAACTGGATCCCGCAGTCCATCGGTGAGGGCCGGTTCGGCAACTGGCTTGAAAACGTCCAGGACTGGGGCCTGTCCAGAGACCGTTACTGGGGTACCCCGCTCAACATCTGGGAGTGCCCGGACTGCGGCTGCAGAGACTGCATCGGGTCCATCGCCGAGCTCAAAGAGAAGGGCATTGACTGCCCCGACGACATCGAGCTCCACAGACCGTATGTGGACCGGGTGAAAATCAAGTGCCCGGACTGCGGCGGCGAAATGCAGCGCGTGCCGGAAGTCATCGACTGCTGGTTCGACTCCGGTTCCATGCCCTTCGCGCAGCACCACTATCCCTTTGAGAACCAGGACCTCTTCGAGTCCCAGTTCCCGGCGGACTTCATTTCCGAGGCCGTCGACCAGACCCGCGGCTGGTTCTACTCCCTGCTTGCCATCTCCACCCTCATCTTCAACAAGGCCCCCTACAAGAACGTCATCGTTCTGGGCCATGTCCAGGATGCGGACGGCCAGAAGATGTCCAAGTCCAAGGGCAACGCTGTCGACCCCATGGAGGCGCTGAACACCTACGGTGCCGACGCCATCCGCTGGTACTTCTACACCAACTCCGCCCCCTGGCTGCCGAACCGGTTCTCCGGCCGCGCCGTCACGGAGGCTCAGAGAAAGCTCCTCGGTACTCTGTGGAACACCTACGCGTTCTTCGTGCTGTACGCCAACATCGACGACTTCGACGCCACGAAGTACACCCTCGACTACGACAAGCTGTCCGTCATGGACAAGTGGTGTCTGTCCAAGCTGAACACCATGGTCAAGGGCGTGGACGAGAACCTCGACAACTACCGCATCCCCGAGGCGGCAGCTTACATTGAAAAGTTCGTGGACGACCTCTCCAACTGGTATGTCCGCCGCGGCCGGTCCCGCTACTGGGCCAAGGGCATGGAGCAGGACAAGGTCAACGCCTACATGACCCTGTACACGGCCCTGGTCACCACGGCCAAAGCCGCCGCTCCCATGATCCCCTTCATGACGGAAGAGATCTATCGCAACCTCGTCTGCTCCATCGACAAGGACGCGCCGGAGTCCGTCCACCTGTGCGCCTTCCCCGAGGTCAACGAGAACTACATCGACCCCGAACTGGAGGCCGACATGGACGAAGTCCTCGCCATCGTCACCCTCGGCCGCGCCTGCCGGAACGGCTCGAACCGCAAGAACCGCCAGCCCCTGGCCAAGATGTTCGTTAAGGCCGACCACGCCCTCTCCGACTTCTATGTCGAAATCATCGAGGACGAGCTGAACGTCAAGGCGGTCGAGTTCGTCGAAGACGACAGCGCGCTGGTCACCTACGCCTTCAAGCCGCAGATGCGCACCCTCGGTCCGAAGTTCGGCAAACAGCTGGGCGAAGTCCGCTCAGCGCTCCAGAACATTGCGGACGGCTCCGCCGCCAAGGCCGAGCTCGACTCCACCGGCTTCCTGACCCTGTCTCTTTCCACGGGCGATGTACGTCTCGCGGAAGAGGACCTGCTCATTGAAGCGGTCCAGCAGGAGGGCCTGTACACCCTGTCCGAGAACGGCGTCACCGTCGCCCTCGACACGGTCCTCACCCCCGAACTGGAAGCGGAAGGCCTCATGAGAGAAGTGGTCTCGAAGGTCCAGACCATGCGGAAAGACGCGGGCTTCGAGGTCACCGACCACATCGCCCTCTTCGTCGACGGCTCCGACGCCGTGAAGCAGGTCATCTCCGACAGCGCCGACGCGGTGAAGAAGGATGTCCTCGCGGACGACCTGACGGTCGGCGAGGCCCTGCCCGCCGCCGAAGCCGATGTCCCCGGCGCCTCCCTCTCCAAGGAGTGGAAGATCAACGGCAACGACACGGTCCTCGGCGTCAAAAAGTTATAAAAAAAGAAGACCCCCGGAGTGTTCCGGGGGTCCTTTTTTGTATTATTTTGCGACGGGGTTGTTGACGATGCCCGCGAAGAGCAGGTCGCCGGTGTAGCCCGTGAGGGCGAAGTAGAAGGGCCGGTCGACGGTGAAGTCCACGAAATCGACGGGCATGGCGGCCTTGGAGAGGACGATGGCGGTGTAGGCCGCGGCCTCCACGCCGTCCTCGTCGGTCTTGACCCGGGCGGCGTGCTCGACTTCCGAGACCTCAATGTCCTTCGCGTCGTTCATGAGCGGGGAGAAGTCGGCTCTGCCGGCGTTGAAGATGTCCGTGACGCCGAGCTTCTTCAGGTCCTTGATGAGGTCCGTGTCGGAGACGACGTCCATCTTCGGCAGGGACAGGGTGACCTGCGGGTAGGCGAAGTTCTTGTACCCTTCGGGGTCCGCCAGCAGGTTCAGCACCTGCTTGTCGGCCGCGAGCGCGCCGGCCTTCACGTCCTTCTTCGGCAGGAAGAACCACATGTAGCCGCTGTTCATCAGGGGCAGGGCCACGGCCTCGAAGTTCGTGCCGGTGTAGTAGGCAAAGCTCTCGGAAAGGTGCATCATGTCGACCTTGACCTCGCCGGAGGGCGCGTAGAAGGTCTGCTCCTTGGTGGCCTCTTTGTCGAATGTCTCCGACCAGGCCGTCTTGTAGTAGATGGTGGAGACCAGGGCCAGGACGACCGAGGGGTCCAGGGTGAGGTTCTGCACCTGGTCCTTCAGAAGGTCGTGGGTGTTCTCGTTCACCCAGGCCTGCAGGGCCTTGTTCATCTTCTCCGTGCCGGGCTGTCCGGCATAGGCGGAGGCGTAGTGGTTTTTCGCGAGTTTGTCCAGAGTCTCCTGGTTGTAGGAGAGGGCCTCGTTCAGCCAGAGGGAGTTGGCCAGAAGGCTCGTGCAGGTGCCGTCATCCTGGTAG
>CAJGDU010000030.1 GCA_904502175.1 Clostridiaceae bacterium | reverse complement strand
TTCTTTTAGTCTAAGAAGTCCTTGAGCTTCTTGGAGCGGCTGGGGTGGCGGAGCTTGCGCAGCGCCTTCGCCTCGATCTGGCGGATGCGCTCACGGGTGACGTTGAACTCCTTGCCGACTTCCTCGAGGGTCCGGGGATGGCCGTCCTCGAGACCGAACCGCAGGGAGAGCACGCGCTCTTCTCTGGGCGTGAGGGTCTTCAGCACGTCGGCGAGCTGCTCCCGGAGGAGCATCTGGGACGCGGCGTCGGCGGGTGCCAGGGCCTCGTCATCGGGAATGAAGTCGCCGAGGTGGCTGTCCTCTTCCTCACCGATGGGGGTCTCCAGCGAAACGGGTTCCTGGGCGACCCGGAGGATCTCCCGGACCTTCTCGACGGGCATGTCGAGCTCTTCGGCGATCTCTTCCGCCGTCGGGTCTCTGCCGTTCTTGTGCAGGAGCTGGCTGTTGGTCTTCTTGACCTTGTTGATGGTCTCGACCATGTGCACCGGGATACGGATGGTACGGGCCTGGTCCGCGATGGCGCGGGTGATGGCCTGCCGGATCCACCAGGTGGCGTAGGTGGAGAACTTGAAGCCTTTGGTGTAGTCGAACTTGTCGACGGCCTTGATGAGACCGAGGTTGCCTTCCTGGATGAGGTCCAGGAACTGCATGCCGCGGCCCACATAGCGCTTCGCGATGCTGACGACGAGACGCAGGTTGGACTCGGCCAGCTTTTTCTTCGCCTCTTCATCGCCCTCGGAAATACGGATGGCGAGTTCGATCTCCTCTTCGGGAGTGAGCAGCGGGACACGGCCGATCTCTTTGAGATAGACCTTGACCGGGTCGTCCATGGCGGCGTTTTTGGAAGCGTCGGTGGCGTTGATCTCACCGGGTTTCTGGGTTCCGCCCACCACATCGAAATTGAGGGAGTCGAGGGCGGCGTCGCCCAGGTCGTCCGCGATCTCGATGTTGCTGTTCTCGAGCGCCTCATAGAGCTCTTCGTTGAACAGCAGGAGTTCGTCGTCCTCCATGTTGAGCTTCACAGCTTTGTCGAGGACCGTATCGATGTCATAGTTCGTGAGCTTTCCGGCGGCGCGACCTTTTTCAATCAGGTCGCTGATCAGTTTTTGCTTCTTTTCTTCCATAAACAAAACTCCTTATTCCTTCGAAAACAGTTTTCGAAGTTCTTCGTCGGATATCTCTCCCCCGTCCTGCCGGAGGGCAGCGTCCTTCGCCTGCTTCAGAACGCGAACGCAGTCTTTCACTTCCGAGAGTGTTCCGCTGAGCGGCATGCCTGCGTTCTGGATGCGGGACAGCTTGCCCATCTCCTCCGGGTCGAAATACTGGGAGAGGAGGTAGGACTCAGCGCCCTTCCCCTCCCCGAGTCGTTCGGAGAGGACGGCATAGGCCTTCTGACCGAAGTCGGTGGAGAAATCGGAGGCTTCCAGAGTGCCCGACAGCTTCTCAAAGTAGTCGGGGTTCCTCAGGAGGGAAGCCAGTATGGTCTCTTCGGCCCGGAGGACTTTCTGACTCACCCGCCGGCCGGAGGCATCTCTGCTGTCGAGACCGCGACTCAGTTCCGTGAAATCGGCCTGTTCCCGGCGCTTCCGCTGCCGTTTGACGGCCCGGGCCACCTGGGCCTCCACCACTTCTCTCGAAACGTCGGTCTCCTCTGCCACGCGGGAAGTATAGACATATCGCTCCGCGGGAGCAAGGGTGGCGAGGACGAACGCGGCTGCCTCGATATAGCGGACTTTGCCGTCGTCGGTGGAGAGGTCGAATCTCACTTTCTGTTCATTGAGCTTGAACTCTGTCTCGTTGCATGCTCCGTCCAGCATGGAGCGAAACCGCTCCGCGCCGAATTTTTTGATGATCTCATCGGGGTCCTTCCCGCCCTCCATGGTCAGAGAGCGTACGGAAAGATCCGTCTGTTCGAATTTCTGGAGGGCCTTGTGGGTGGCCTCCCGTCCGGCGTCGTCGTTGTCATAGGACAGGACCACTTCCCGGCAGTAGCGGGCAATGAGCCGGACCTGCTCGTCCGTGAGGGCCGTGCCGAGGCCGGCGACGGCGTTGGTGAACCCCGCCTGGTGCAGGGCGATGACGTCGAGGTATCCCTCACAGAGGATGAGCTGATCGGTACCGGACCCCTTGGCGAAGTTCAGCGCGAACAAAGCGCTGCTCTTCTTGTACACCAGGGTGTCCGAGGTGTTGACATATTTTGGTCTCGAGTCGTCGAGGACCCGCCCGCCGAAAGCGATGACGTTGCCCCGAAGGTCGATGATGGGCACCATGGCCCGGTTGCGGAAGTTGTCGTAATAAAAGACTTTTCCGTCCTTTTCCGAGCGCCGCAAAAGGTTGGCTTCATAGAGCTCCTGGTCGGAGTAATGGAGCCCCCGCATGTAGTAGTGCAGGGCGTGCCAGTCGTCCGGCGCGTAGCCGAGGCCGAAGTGCTTGATGGTGGCTTCCGTGAGCCCCCGGGTCTCGGTCCAGTACTGCAGGCAGCCGGCGCCCTTTTTGCTCATGAGTTCCTTGTAGAAGAAACGGGCGGCTTCCTTATTCATCTCCAGCATGCGTTTGCGCTTTTTGGAGAGGGTGTCGTCGTACTCCTCATCGGGCATCTGCAGCCCGGCCCGGTCCGCGAGGAACCGCACGGCGTCGAGGTAGTCGAGGTTTTCGATATCGCGGGTGAAGGTGATGATGTCGCCGCCCTTGCCGCAGCCGAAGCAGTAGTAGGACTGGTTGTCGGGGTACACGGTGAAGGACGGGGTCTTCTCGGCGTGGAAGGGACACAGTCCCCGGGACAGACGGCCGGCACGCTTCAGGTGGACATAGCCGGATATGAACTCTTCGATATCCAGCCTGTCCCGCAGCGTATTGAGGAACTCTTCACGGATCCTTGGCATACTGGTCGTCTCCTTATGGCCGCGTCAGGCCCAGGGTCTCGGGACGAAGATATCGTCGAAGACCTTCAGCGCGTAGCGGTCGCTCATTCCGGAGATGTAGTCGCAGGCGCCGCGTGCGGGCGAATCTTCCTGCGCGATCCTCCGGTAGTCTTCGGGCATCTCTTCCGGATGCTCCGCGAAATAGTGGTAAAGGTCCTGCACGACGAGGACGGCTTTGCCCTCCTCCCCCTTGCAGACCGGGTTGGTATAGACGTTGGCGAACATGTACTCGTTCAGCTCTTCGAAGGCCTCCATGACCAGCGGGTCCATGCGGACCTCCGTGCCGGTGGTGTGTTCCAGCGTGGAGAGCACGAGGGTGTTGATGCGTTCGCTCTTGCTCTTTCCGAGGACTTCCCGGAAATGGGCCGGCAGGTCTTCTTCGGTGAAGAGACCGGCCCGGATGGCGTCATCGATGTCGTGGTTGAGGTAGGCGATGTGGTCGGCGTGTTTGACGATGCGGCCTTCCAGCGTGGACGCCTCTTCCCCGCGGGTATGGTGCAGGATGCCGTCCCGCACTTCCCAGGTAAGGTTCAGTCCCCGGCCGTTTTTCTCGATGACGTCGACGACCCGGAGGCTCTGCTCAAAATGGCGGAACCCGAAGGGCACGACGGCGTCCAGCGCCCGCTCTCCGGCGTGGCCGAAGGGAGTGTGGCCAAGGTCGTGGCCGAGGGCGATGGCCTCGGTCAGGTCTTCGTTGAGGGACATGCCGGCGGCGATGGTCCGGGCGATCTGCGTGACCTCGAGCGTGTGGGTCAGCCGGGTCCGGTAGTGGTCGCCGAAGGGAGACAGGAACACCTGGGTCTTGTGCTGCAGGCGGCGGAACGCGTTGCAGTGGACGATGCGGTCCCGGTCCCGCTGATAGGCGGTCCGGATCTCATCGTCTTCCTCGGGCACGACGCGCCCCTTCGTGTCCCGGCACTTCTGTGCCCGGTCCGAAAGGAACTGCTCTTCCCGTCGTAACGTCTGTTCCCGTACGCTGTCCATATGGTGTCCTTTCTAGCTCTTTCTGCGGATGCGCAGGATGGAGCCTGCGGGGATGTCCCGGTCGCAGCGGATGCGGATGGTGGCCATGGGGTTCGGGGCCACGTCCACCGCTTCCCCCGCCTCGTTGTACATGTCGGTGACGGTCAGTTCGAAGGGCGGCTCGCCCGGGGTCATGACCTCCAGTACATCGCCTTTGAAAAACCGGTTGCGCTGGGTGACGGTCACGAACTCCCCGTCGGAAGACAGCACGTTCGCGATGACGTCCCAGTCCCGGATGTAGATGCCGTTGTAGTAGATGTTCGCGTCCTCTTCCGGGGCGCCGAAGTAAAAGCCGGTGCAGTAGTCCCGGTAGCTGATCTTGCGGACCTCGTCCACGATCCAGGGCTCCGGCCGGTAGTCCATGGAGGGGGCCTTGAGGAACCCGTCGATGGCGGCACGGTAGGCATTGGTGGCGGCCGCGACATAGAAGGCGGACTTGGCCCGGCCTTCGATCTTGAACGCGGAGATGCCGGCGTCCACCAGCTCCGGGATGTGCTCGATGAGGCACATGTCCTTGGAGTTCAGGAAGTAGGTGCCGTGCTCCTCTTCCGTGATCTCGAAATACTCGCCGGGCCGTTTCTCCTCCATGAGGTGATACTGCCAGCGGCAGGGCTGGGCACACTCGCCCCGGTTGCCGTCCCGTCCGGTCATGTAATTGGAGAGGAGGCAGCGCCCGGAGACGGACATGCACATGGCGCCGTGGACGAAAGCTTCGATCTCGAGGTCCTTCGGGGTCTTTGCACGGACTTCGGCGATCTCTTCGAGGGAGCACTCGCGGGCCATGACGACCCGTTTGGCGCCCATCTCATATAACGTGTTGGCTGTCAGATAGTTGACGACGCCCGCCTGGGTGGACATGTGGATGTCGACGCCGGGGGCGTATTTCTGTGCCAGTTTCATGACGCCCACATCGGCAATGATGAGGGCGTCGATTTCGGCTTCTTTCGCCCGTTCCAGAAAAGCCGGAAGCTTCTCCAGCTCTTCGTTTCGGGGCAATGTATTGGCCGTCAGATGCACCCGGACGCCCCGGGCATGACAGTCCCGGACCGCTTCCTTCAGACCCTCCTCCGAAAAGTTGGGCGGTGCCGCCCGCATTCCGAATTCCTGTCCGCCGAGGTAGACGGCATCGGCCCCGTAGAGCAGGGCCGCGTCCAGACGCTCCCGGTCCCCCGCGGGGGCCAGGAGCTCCGGTTTGAATGACAGTTTCAAAAGCGTGTCTCCTTACTCTTCCTCGTCATCCGAGCCGCCGGTGGTCAGCGCGTTATAGACGTTGACGTTCTGTTCCGAAGCGGTGCGCGCGGCGTAGAGGTTGCCCTCGTCGTCGTGGGCGAAGAAGTAGTAGTTCGTGCTGGCAGGCCAAAGGACGGCTTTGATGGCGTCGTCACCGGGGCTGCAGATGGGACCGACGGGGAGACCCTTGCACACGTAGGTGCTGTAACGGTTCCGGTACAGGTTGTAGTCGCCTGCACTGGCGGCCGGTTTGATATAGGTGTTGACGTAGTAGTTGGTGGCGTCGGACTGCAGGCTCGGATAGGCGGAGGAGTTGAGTCGGTTGTAGAAGACCGAGGCAATGACCGCCATGTTGTCCGGGTCGCTGTCTTCCTTCTGGACGATGGAGGCCAGTGTGATGACGTCATCCATGGACATGTTGAGCTCACGGGCCCGGGACGCGTAGGAGTCGGACCACTTCTGGTTGAAGTTGTTGAGCAGTTTGGAGACGACGCTGCTGGCGTCTTCACCCACGTAGAACTCGTAGGTGTCGGGATACATGTAGCCCTCCAGCAGGTGGTAGCGCTGGTCGCCGTTGGCGATCTCCTTGATGAAGCCGTAGTTGTACTGGGCAACGTTCGTGGCCTTCAGGAAGTCGGAGCGGCTGCAGACCTTGGACTCTTCGAGTTTCTCGGCGATCTGCTCCACGGTGAAGCCTTCGGGGAAGGTGATCTCGACCGTGTCGCGCTTCTGCGTCGCGGTGCAGGTGGAGAGCATCTTCTCGATGCCCATGTCCGGGGTCAGGGTGAACTCACCCTTCAGATATTTGTCGTTGTCGTTCCGGATGTCGGAGGTCATGGCGATGAACAGCTTGCAGACGGTGCTGTGCTTGATGAGCCCCTCCCGGTCGAACTTGCCGATGAGTTTGTTGGTGGTATCCCCCTCTTCGACGACAATGACCTTTTCCTTGTCGCTGCGGGCAAAGCCGAGGATATCGTTGATGCAGGACGTCCAGTGGATCGCCAGGAGCAGGGCGACGAGGACGATGATGATTTTATAGGCAGCTTCTCTGCGCTTCGGGTCGGACTGGACACTGCGGACCGTCGGGCCGATCTGGGACAGCATGTAGGACGCTCTTTCGCGGCCGTTCATGCCTTTCATGTTGTTGCGGCGGCGATAGGCGTTCTCGGCGGTGCGGCGGCGCATGTCCGCCACGTTGCGCTTCGTGTCAGAGATGTAGACGGCGCCCTTGTTGCCAAGGTTGTCGAGGACGGCTTTCGCGCTGGCGGAGGCGTCGGAGGTGCGGCTGTGGTTCGTGGGCCGGGCGGCGCGGGGCGCGGTAGCCTGCTGTGCCTGTTCCTCATAGCCTTCCGGCGGAAGCGGCGTAAAGACCAGTTTGTCCGAAGCGGCCTTCGCGGCGTCCCGTTCCGCAGCTCTGCCGCGGTCCGGAGCGGCCTTCCGGGACTTCTTGGAAGTTCCGACACGGCCCGCCAGCGGGTTCTTCAGACCTTTCTTTTCGGTCTTCTTTTCAGTTTTTCCGGCACTACGTTTCGGCGTGCCCCCGCGGGACGCATGGGATGCGGACCTGCGCCGGGACATGGGACGGGACGCCGTCTGCCGTTTGGCAGCAGCCTTGGCGGGGGCAGCCGGTTCGCCCGGTTCCGCCTTCTGGAAGTAGACCTTTTCCAGCTCTTCCAGATCCCGACCCGTCGCCGAGTCGTATCGTTCGTTTCGTTCAGCCATTCTTTGTTGCTCCTTGTAAAAAATGGTTCAAAGTCTGTATTGCATCTTGTCGAGGACCGCGCGGGCCTCGTTCGTTCCGATGAAATGGGCGGCGATGGCTTCGCCGAAGAGATGGGCGGCGCCGGCACCGTTCCCGGTGATGAGGTTGCCGTCCACCGTGACGCTGTCGCCGGTGATGAGCGCACCGGTCAGCTCCGGTTCATGTCCGGGGAAACAGGTGGCCCGTTTCCCTTCGAGATAGCCCAGGTGGCCGAGGATGGTGGGCGCGGCGCAGATGGCGGCCAGCAGCCGGTCGTTCTCACGGCAGTAAGCGAGGATGTCGCGGACAAAGCCGGAGGCCTCGAGGTTCTTCGTGCCCGGCATACCGCCCGGCAGGATGGCCCCTTCCAGTTCCGGGCCTTTGACGACCTCTTCCGGGGTCCGGTCCGCTGTGACGGGGATGCCGTGGGAGCCGGTCACCGTTTTACCGGTGACGCCGACCGTTTCCGTCTCAATGCCGGCACGGCGCAGGACGTCCAGCGTGGCCACGGCTTCGACTTCTTCGAAGCCCTCTGCCAGAAACATGTAGAGCATGTCGTTCCCTCCGAGTCAGCTCAGCCCAGGGTCAGGCCGATGTAGGCGTTTTTCATAGACCGCTCCGCGCGGACTGCTTCCTTCGAGATGGCCAGGTCCATGCCTGCCCGTCCGGTGGCCGTGCGGCCGCCCCGGATGCTGTCGAACGCCGGCAGGTTCAGGACATAGCGGTCCGCCTCGACGGCGACCAGTTCCTTCAGCAGTTTGCCGGGGTCTCCGACACTGCAGAGTTCCCGGACTTTCAGGACGCGCTCGCCGCTGTCGTCTTCCGACAGCTCATACAGCGCGTAGCCGTCCGGCAGAAGGAGGGTCTTCCCGCCGCGGAAGACGTGGTCGAAGAACAGGTACTGCAGCGTGCTCCGGTCGAACTCGAGCCAGGAGCCGGCGGCCAGGGCCTGTTCCCGGATGGCCTGCATTTCCGTGGGGGCGAAGGCGACCGGCACGGCCGCTTCCTCCCCGTCCCCGGAGACCATTTTCTCTGCCAGGGCAGCCAGCTGCCCCCGGTCCATTTCCGTCGTCTTCAGGTAGAAGTTCGCCCGGAAACCGAAGCGGGAGAAGTACTGGTACAGGTCGTTGTTCGTGGGCACCAGGAC
The DNA here is from genome assembly GCA_904502175.1 of Clostridiaceae bacterium. Classification (GTDB taxonomy): domain Bacteria; phylum Bacillota; class Clostridia; order Oscillospirales; family Acutalibacteraceae; genus RUG420. Next base: position 2,024 of record CAJGDU010000030.1, on the reverse strand, counting down.
CAGGAAGTCGATGCCCCGCTCTTCACAGAGCGAACGGCTGAAGCGGATGACCTGTTCCATGTAGCCCTGCCGGCGTTCGTCGGGCAGCGTGGCTGCCGCGTAGAAGTAGTACGCCCGGTACGTGTCCCTGCCGATGTGCAGGATGGCGGGAATGAGGAAGGCGCAGGAGACGACTCTCCCGTCCTCCCGGTAAACGACGGTGTTCTCGTTACTGGCGACCACCGTCAGGAAGTTTCGAATGAGGGGCTCCGGGTCTCCGAAGGAGCTCGACCAGAGCGCGGTCAGCATTTCGATGTCTGCTCCGGAAGCCAGACCGGGACCGGTGAATTGCATTTCCAAGATCGTGCCTCCGTTACTGTTTCGTCTCCGGCACCAGAGCGCGGATGTCGGCCGCGATGGCCTCGATGCTCCGGGGCGATTCGCCCTCCCAGCAGCGGACCACGTCCCAGCCCCAGCGCTGTGCCGTGTAGAGCGCCGCTTCGCGGCAGTCGTTCAGGAACTGCACGTTGCGCTCGTGCACGTCCTTTTTCTCTTCGTCGCCTTCATAGCGGCGGCTCATCATGCTCTGGGAGATGTGGACCGGCATGTCCAGGAACAGGACCTGGTCGGGCCGGGGCAGTCCCAGTTTGTCGTATTCATAATCCTCCACCCACGCGAGATAGGCGTCCCACTCTTCCCGGGGAAGCTTGGTCATCTGGTAGATGGGGTTCGAAGTCGTGTAGCGGTCCGCGAGGACCAGGGCGTCAGACTCATAGTCTTTTTTCCAGTCCTGCAGGAAACTGCAGACGCGGTCCACCGCGTAGAAGCTGGACGCGGCATAGGCGCTCACCGCGGCGGGGTCGGAGCCGAAGGCCCCGGACAGATAGAGTTTGACGAGGGTGGAAGAAGGACGGTCGTAGTCGGGCAGTTTGATCTGGCGGACCTTCTGTCCCGCTGCCAGGAGCGCCTGCAGCAGGTTTTCGGTCTGGGTCGATTTCCCCGAGCCGTCGAGGCCCTCGAGCACCAGCAGTCGTCCCATAAGTCGTGTCCTTTCTCCTGTCAAATAGACAGACTTCCACAAATAATGATTACAATCTAAAGTATTATAGCAAACGTTACGTTCTTTCTCAAGAAGAAACTAAAAAAAGATTGCAGAAAAAGGCCCCGATTTGGGGCCTTTTGACGCAACTGACAGTTGCTGTTTACGGCAGGATGAAGGGCAGCGCCTCCAGAAGGTCGGTGGCGCAGATGCTGCGGAGCGCCATGTCGAGCGCGCAGAACTCGGCGGCTTTTCCGTGATTAAACGCCGCCAGACAGGCCGCCTCGAAGGGCGGGAGACCCTGGGCCAGGAAGGCCGCGAGGATGCCGGAGAGCGTGTCGCCGCTGCCCCCCTTCGCAAGGCCTTCGTTGCCGCTCGTATTGACGTAGACTTTGTCTGTCCCGGGAGCTGCCACGACGGTGTCGGCGCCCTTCAGAAGGACCGTCACGCCGTACTCCTCGGCGAAGGTTTTCGCGGTGCCGACGCGGTCCGCGAGGACCTCGGAGACCGGGCGTCCGGTGAGCCGGGCCATCTCCCCCGGATGGGGCGTGATGACGAGGTCTCCGGCATATGCTTTCAGCACGTCGGCCCGCCCTGCGAGGGCGTTCAGACCGTCCGCGTCCAGGACCAGCGGGAGGGCACAGTTCTCCATCAGACCCTCGAGGACACCGGGCATTTCCCAGCTCTGTCCGAGGCCGCAGCCGGCGACCATGACGGTCGCCTTTTTGCGGGCTTCCCGGAGGGCCGGAAGGGAGGCGACGCACAGCTGTCCCTCTTCGGAAGCGGGCAGCGGCAGGCTCATGCTTTCGGTCAGGTGGGAAGCGATGGCCGGATAGGCTTTTTCGGGGTACGCAGCCGTCACGAGACCGGCTCCGGAACGGACCGCCGCCTCCGCGCAGAGACAGGCGGCGCCGGGCATCCGGTAGCTGCCGCAGACGGAGAGGACATGCCCGAAATCGTTCTTGTGGGCCGTCCGGTCGCGGGTCGGCATGAGGGCCGCCGCTTC